>CAZJJH010000295.1:0-1546 GCA_964546265.1 uncultured Candidatus Cloacimonadota bacterium | reverse complement strand
ATGGAGGAATAATGGCAAGCAAGAGTAGTGCTGAATATTACAGCGATCTCAAAGCTATGTCTCCGATCCGCGCAATCGCAGAGACATTGATGAACAACCACCTTGTGCGTAAGGTAGATATTCGCGAAGCTTACGAAATGGCAAAAAAACAACCAGGCGTGACAATCACGGATATCCCAATGTACTCTCAATTTGTAAAACTGCACAATCTCCCGGCAGATGCCAAGGTACTGGACGATTGCCACGGCAATATCATCGGCAGAACCGCCAAAGCAAGACGTTTCTATCACCGCCTTGATGCCAGCAAGAAGAACAAATTGGAAGGAGACTTTAGAGAAGCGGTCTGGCAAATGCAACACTATCCGCTAATAAAGGCTGAAGCCGTATTGGGCATGGATGAGGATCTAATGATCAAAGCCACATTCATTACCACCGAAAGTGATGCGGCAAATGTTTACAATTGGCTCCTGAATTTCGCTCCATACGAATCTGTCGCCCAAAAATATGCCCGGAGCAAAAAGCTCCCCATTCAAGATATCATCATCATCGCCTTTAACGAATGGACATGTGACGACACTTTTTATAACAACGTTGGGGCGCCTCAATTGGCACTGGTCGATGAAAAACACAACGTAATCGTCAATCTCGGTATGCGCTACTTTGGTGAACGCAAGAAAGGAACTCTTACTCTGGCCTGGACCTCCGGTATCCGCATCGGGATGGCAGCCTGTCATGGCGGCATCAAAGAAATCGATTTTAGCACTTGTAAAGACGCTGGATACCACAAATTCGGTAAACGCTCTATCGCCTTTTACGGGCTTTCCGGCACCGGCAAATCCAGCCACACAAATTCCCATGATAACGCTGGAACCCTGCCCGAGGGATTCTCTAAAGTGGTACTGCACGACGACGCTTTCCAGATTGATCTGGAAAACAAGGTTTGCCGCGCTTGGGAACCCACTTTGTTCGATAAAACGGATTCCCGACCTACCGACCACCCGGATTGGAAGTATGCTCTCGCGCTGATGAATCACGCGGTTTTAGAGATCGATGGAAAACGCATCCCTGTGGGACAAGATCTGCGTAACCAGAATGGACGCGCACTTTTAGATAGAAGCCTGTTAGGTAACTATGTAAACCGCTGTGCCTTCCCCAAAGCATTGGTCTGGTTGATGAAAGACAGTGTATTGCCTCCGATCCTGAAACTGAAAGACAAACATCTGGCAATTGCAATGGGAGCCGCTCTGATGACACAACGCAACCGGGCTGAGAACGTTTCTGAAGAAGATCTTAAGAAGCTGGTTTTTGAACCGTTTGCAAACCCATTCCGGGTTTATGAACTGTATCGAGACGTTGAAGCTTTCCTGCATGTAGCAGAAAATGGAGCCGAATTCTATTGCTTCAATTCCAGAGGTTATTGGAAGGAATCTGATAGCGCACTGGAATCCATTCCTCTGAAAACATCGCTCACCCTGCAAACAGCCATTCTTACGGATCAGATTGAATGGGAGCCCTGGGACGCTCTGCCTAGCGCAATGATTCCCAC
>CAZJJH010000294.1:0-1554 GCA_964546265.1 uncultured Candidatus Cloacimonadota bacterium | reverse complement strand
CAATATGACTCCCGCCAAAACACAGATTGCTACGCCAATAAAGCTTAGAATCCCAGCTATATTCCTTTTTTTTCTCTTTTTCATATGTCGGCCTTCAAGGCAGGTATCCTCTGCAAAATAATATAGCTTATGTATGCGGTTACAATTCCGCTTACCAATCCAAACAGGATCAGGATTGGTGTCAATACAAAAAGACTATCGCTTCTAATAATCAAGTATCTGGCAAGAAGCAGCTGGGCCATATTGTGCGAAACTGCTCCCAAAATGCTTATGCCTGTGATGCTAAAGCTGGGACGCACCAAGAGTCCCAAGCTCATCGCGCTTACGGCAATCACTCCTCCACCCAGCGACAGTAATACCGAGGGGCTCATCAGAGTAAAAGTGGCAATAGATCCCAGCAGGGTTTTGGTGATGGTAAGCAGATATGCTTGCGGGATGTTTCTTTTACAAACCAGATACAGTGCCACAATATTTGCCAGCCCAAGGCGCAGGAAGGGAAGCGGAAGGCTCCTCATGATCATGCTCTCCACAATGTAAATGGCAGATGCGGTGGCGGTAAGAAAGCCAAGAAATACTATATCCCTGCTATTTGTCATCTCAAGAAAAATACTTACGGATTATGTTGTTATCGCTATTGATCAGGTTACTGTAACTATCATAGTAGAGCTGCTCGCCATCGTTGATGAAGAGTACTTTTTCGCCCAATTGGTCGATGGTGGCAACGTCATGGGTGATGGTAATCATCGTAGCGCTGTTGTTTTTTATGATTTGGGTCATATAATACAGTGTTTCATCTGCCGTGATCGGATCAAGCCCGGAAACCGGTTCATCGAAGATCAGGTAATCCGGCTGATAGACAAGGGCACGCGCTATTCCGATGCGTTTGCGCATGCCTCCGCTTAGTTCGGCTGGGTAAAGCTTGAGAGTGTGCTCCAGACCAACTAATTTTAAACACTCCAGGACTCTTTGCAGGATAAACTGCTCGTTCTTCTCACCTCTTTCATAAAGGGGGAGAGCTACATTTTGGAACACAGTGAAGGAATCCAGCAAAGCTGCGTGTTGAAAGACCATGGCAAAGCGTTTCTTTACTGCATCCAGTTCTTGCTTGCTACAGTCGTAGATATCTATGCCATCGATAATCACGCTACCCTCATCCGGAGGATAGATGCCCAAAAGGCTTTTTATCAATACAGTCTTTCCACTACCGCTTTTTCCCAAGATTACAAGATTCTCTCCAAAAGGTAAGACGAAATCCATGTGTTTGAGGATTTCTCTGCCGGCAAGGCTGATCTTCAGACCTTTTACCGCGATCACAGCTTTCTCCGTTTCAAATAAATGCTCGTAATGCTCCAACCGGTAAGGATTCCGAAGAAATTGGCATAAAGATCGTAGATCGAAACGCTTCTGCCGGGAATCCAATTTTGGTGATATTCATCCAATACCGCCAGTGAAAGCATAAAGATAAGCAGCAGAGCGCACTCTATGGGACGACTGCTCCGGCTCTGCATCAGTAACCTACCAAGTACTGCCCAGATACAGTAGATGCTAAAATGA
>CAZJJH010000293.1:0-1581 GCA_964546265.1 uncultured Candidatus Cloacimonadota bacterium | reverse complement strand
GTATTGGACCGGTATGTTGGTTACCAATCCCGATCAGAGCAGATTCCACGGCGTGGGCATCATCCCCGATCTTACGGTGGAGCGAAGCCTGGAGGATTATGTACAGGGGCGCGATCTAGAACTGGAGGCTGCCCTGAGAATCTTGAGCGAGTGAGATAGCAAAGCGGCGGGTTGTGCCGAAGCGAAATTTCCCTTGACTGATATCAGCTTCCAGATGAAGGTGCAACTCAGTAACAAAAAAGGTGTTTGTGAATGACTCTACGAGATATTGTGGCATTACTGGAAGCCGACGTACTGTATCCCGAGGCAGATCTGGAGCGCGAAGTACCCTGTGCTTTCGCCTCGGACATGATATCGGATATATTGATGTGTACCAAGGAGCCAACCCTACTTCTGACCGGGCTTACGAACAATCAGGTGATCCGCCTAAGCGACATGATAGACCTCACTGGCATCGTGTTTGTCCGCGGGAAGAAGCCTCTGCAGGATGTGATTGAAATGGCTGAGGAAAGGGGTTTGCCCATTCTCAGCACGAAGTTTACGCTCTACCGCTGTAGCGGAATATTGTATAACGCCGGCCTGCGCAGCTGCAAGATCTGAACCATGGCAGAGTATTGGTTTTTTGCAGAAGGCTTTGAGGAGCGCGTGCGGGAGCATCTTTCGCATAGCAATGAGGCGGAGGTAGATCTTGATTTTGCCATACCAGAAAAGGATTTTAACGCAGCCGGCAAAGGCTCTTCTGAGCTGAAGAATCTCCTTAAACGTCTGGGCGTGGATTCAGACATTTTGCGACGGATAGCCGTAGCCTCCTATGAAGCGGAGATTAATGTGGCTGCGCACTCTCAAGGTGGAGTGATGAAATCTGCAGTGCACGATGATCTGATTCACGTGAGATTTGAAGATGAAGGCCCCGGGATTGCCGATATCGAGCAAGCTATGGTTCCGGGCTATTCCACTGCTGATGATCTGGTGCGGGAGCTGGGATTTGGAGCAGGCCTGGGCTTGCCAAATATCAAGAAGAACAGCGACGCCATGCATATAGTATCGGAAAAGGGCAGCCCCACACTTTTGGAATTCATTATTTACTTTAATTGATGCCTTATGAACAAACCTGACAGTAAGTATTTTCATGCCATCCAGATTCTGGAGGATAACTGTACCGGCTGTACAGCCTGTGTGAGGGTGTGTCCCACCGAAGCGATTCGGGTGCGGGATCGCAAGGCCGCCATTGATCCCTACCGCTGCGTGGATTGTGGGAATTGCGTAACGGCCTGTGAGTTTCATGCCATCATTCCCGCCAGCGATCCTTTGGATATCATCAATAATTATAAATACCGCCTGGCCATCATTTCTTCGAGTTTCTTTGGTCAGTTTTCTGAAGATGTAAGCTATGCGAATGCCAAACAAGCGGTGAAACAGCTTGGATTTGACGAAGTGGCGGAAGAAGCCTCTGTTACGAATTTCATGATCGAGATGATCCGCGAATACATCCGGGAAAATCGGGACAAACGCCCCATTCTAAGTAGTAATTGTCCGGCAGTAGTACGTTTGATTCAGGTGAAGTATCCCTCACTTTTGCCC
>CAZJJH010000292.1:0-1594 GCA_964546265.1 uncultured Candidatus Cloacimonadota bacterium | reverse complement strand
ATCCCAAAAGGTCATGATATACCAATACCTGACCATCGCAATACCTGCCGGCGCCAATTCCGATGGTTGGAATGCTTAGAGATTCAGTGATCTTTTTGCCCAAAAGCTCGGGGATACCTTCCAATACTATCATAAAAGCTCCCGCTTCTTCCAGAGCCTGGGCTTGCAAAAAAATCTCTTCATGGGCGCTGTCTGTTTTACCCTGTACCTTAAAACCGCCAAATTTCAGTATTGACTGTGGAGTAAGCCCGATATGGGCGCAAACCGGGATTTCCAGATCTACAATATCCCTAACGGCTTGCAAACGGGAGGCTGATCCTCCCTCGAGCTTCACAGCGTTGGCCCCACCCTCGCGCACCAATCTTGCCGCGTTCTGCCGGGTCTCGCGGGAATTTATGTGATAGCTGAGATATGGCATATCGGTGATGATGTATTTCCCCGGCGCGGCGCGACGCACAGCGGCACTATGAGAAAGCATATCCTCCATGCTCACGTTCAGGGTACTTTCGTAACCCAAAACCACCATGCCCAGAGAATCACCAACCAGAATAACATCGATATCTGTGTTGGATACGGCACTGCCGCTGGCATAATCGTATGCCGTAATCATCGTAATCTTCTTCTGCTTGTCTTTCATAAGCGCAAAGCTTTGGGCGCTATGCATCTTATTCGCGGGAACCGTCATCGGTGCTTCCTTCTCTTTCCAATATTTCTGTCTCTTCCTGCTCGCGATCATCCTGATCTGTCAGGTTGTCTGAGGCATATGTTCCTCTGTTTATATACATGTCGTAAATTACTTTGCCGTTCAGATACCAGCCCAGAAAGCGACCGTGCAAGGCTCCATTTCTGTATGTGGCACTCATCTGCGGAATGCCCTCGGGATACCAGAGCAGGCTCAAGCCATCTTGCAAGCCGTTCTTATATTCGGATGCCATCAATAGATCTCCTTCAGGGTAAAGCTCATATGCCCAGCCCGTGAATGGAGCTCCATTATAATGCAACACCTTGTTTTTTTCCTGCATTTCGCTTTTTGCTATAGCTTCTTCGGGTAATTGCCAGTTCTTTACCATCATATATTCTTCCGTCTGCGACTGAGCATACAGATTACTGAAGAGTATGCTAAATAACAACAACGGTAAAAGATAGACAAATGCTTGCCCAAATACAAGCGGGATTGCTGAACACTTTCTTAAGCTGTTCTTCTGCTGTTTGAAAGTACACATAATTTACCTCCAAAGGCTGAGTCAACCTTTTTCTTCAGGTGCTTAGTTTTCTGCATACAATATAAGCGGTTTGCTGCTCTTTGTAAAGAATCTATTTGCAGGATATCCGGCTTCGCTTCATAGCTTTGCTGCATCAGGGCAAAAGCTTGTCCTGGCTACGCCTTCATATCCAACAATCCTGGCTCTACCCTTTATCTTTTGCCCTGGTTCTGGCGCAGCTTTGTCCTTAGATTATCCTATCGCCAGGCTGGTATCTGGCGACGAAGTATCGCTAATGCAAGGCTGAAGACCTAAGGTGGCATGGGGAAAGCGCTTGTTGAATCTCGGGTTTCAGCTGAATTGATAACAGTATTGTGGGTTTTACATAAAGA
>CAZJJH010000291.1:0-1600 GCA_964546265.1 uncultured Candidatus Cloacimonadota bacterium | reverse complement strand
AAGCTATATGTGTCAGTTTTGCAGATTTGGGGAATCTGAAGCGGGATTTATGTTCTCTAATAAACAAAAAAAACTGCGTGGGGGTGAAATTATTGCCTTTATGCATTGCTTTCCTATATTGATCTGCTTCCTTGCCTCATGATTCAGCGTAACTTTAGGAAGCATTTATCGCCGGATCATGCTATGCTCACAGCAGTATCCAGGGATAAAAGCCCGACAAAGCTGAGGCGATTATCTGGGGTAGTGTGGGGGGCGGCTTTTAGCCGCCTATCTTTATGAGTAGACGCGTCTTCCAGATGCGTGTTAAAATATGCAGCTAAAAGCCGCATTACCATGTGGGTGGCATAGCATAGAAAAAGGCCCCTTCATTATAGAAGGAGCCAGGATGTTTAGGGAGTGCTTTTTGGTAAAATATTTATCAGAATCCGAACCAGGGTCCGATGGTGGCGGTAATGCCCTGGAAAGGTGTATCCGGGGATCCACCCACTTCAAAGGATTCTCCCGCCAGGCCACTCACGCGCCAATCTTTGGTAAGAGAGTATCCATAGGTATAGCCGATTTCGGCACGCAGACCCATCCAGCTAAGGAAATGGTACATAAGTTCTGCTCTGGGTTGCACGTTCAGATAACCTTTACGCAGAAGGAAATGAGTATTGTGAGATGTGGAGATGGTTTCGGGAAGATCTACCCAATTGTAATTGGCATTGGTATTGATAAATTCCATCTCATGAGCGGAACCGCCTACCATCAATCCCATGCTGGCAACGATGTTTTTGGTGATGGGAATACGTTTATCCAAAGTTACGCCACCCAGCATATTCTCATAACGCATGTAGATCTGGTAATCTTCCATGCCCACGTTGCTGTTTTGCGTTTTTTTGGTATCTTCAAACCAAGTGATTTGTCCGCCCAGAAAATAGCCTTTACCGATGGGGAATTTGCCGGCAATACCTTGTTGCAGCAAGCCGTCATCGCGGAATTTGTTGAATCCGATTGCATCGTTGGAGACTATCTCATTGATGTCTTCCATATCCAGATCAATCCACATGGGAACCCAAGTTCCTCCACCGTAGCCGGAGCTAAGTTTTTTCTTTTTAGGGATATTGGGCTCGTCCACGGAAACGCCCTGTTTGTGGCGGCTACCTACGGTCATATCCATGCTTTCGATCTTGCCATCGCGGAAAACTTCCAGGCTGATCTGATCTCCGGCGCGCAGGGATTTACGCATCTTTTCGAATGCGGCATAATTTGCTACATCCTGGTTGTTTATCTTTACTATGATATCGTCTTCTCTCAAGCGAAACTGCCAGGCGGGGGAGTCTTGCACCACACCGGTTATCAAAACGCCGTTGAAACCCTGGTAGTTCAGTTCCTGAGCTTTGGGGAATGTGAGATCTTCCAGATACAGGCCAAAGTATGCAGCATCCGGAGCTTCATTGCCACTATCCATGGTAAGGGACATCCTGGTGTTGATGTCGTCCAGACCTTTCAATTCCATTATATAACGTCTGGATTCAATAGTTTCCTCATCCAGGTCTGCCTCTTGTGCTGCAAGATTCAGGCTGAAAGCGAAAAGCAGGATCAGAATAAAGTATGAGTT
>CAZJJH010000290.1:0-1613 GCA_964546265.1 uncultured Candidatus Cloacimonadota bacterium | reverse complement strand
TATGGGGCGCGAGATGACCAGCCTGGTATAGCGCTCTTCATCTACTACCTTACTCAGCCCGGCGGCGATAGCCAGAAGTGTCTTACCTGTTCCGGCTTTTCCAGAGAGGCTTACCAGCTTGATGTCGTCATCCAGCAATAGATCCAGAGCCATTTCCTGTTCAAAATTTCTGGACCTGATGCCAAAAACTTCCTGACCGGTGTAGTGGCGTAGTTTATATAGCTTGTTATGTGCAGCATTGTAACGCAGGGTTTGGATCTTATCCGCCTGTCCTTCAGAAGTAATCCGCACAAACTGGTTGGGGTATAGCTTTTCAAACGGATTGTTGATATAATCGCTGCCATTCAGTTTTGCCGCCAGTTCTGCAGGCAATTCTTCGTGGGTCCAGCCGGTGTAGAACTCATCAAAATTTACGGTATCGTTTTCAAAATTTTCTGCGTGAATTCCTACAGTATCCGCCTTGATGCGCACATTTACATCCTTGGATACCAGGGTCACCTGAGTTTTGGGATACTTTTGCTGGAAATACAGGGCAGTACCGATGATCAAGTTGTCGTTGCGGTCCATAAAAATCAATTTTGATGCCGCTTCCGTAACCTCGCTGTTCACCGTTACCTGGATTACTCCGCCCTGATCTGTAGGCACCCCATCCTGAAGTCTCCCGCTTTTGCGCAGATCGTCCAGATATCGTCCTATTTGCCTTGCATTCCTGCTTTTTTCATCCAGCCCTTTTTTGAATTGGTCTATTTCTTCAATTACTACAATTGGGATCACCACCCGGTTGTCCTGAAAAGCGAAGAGAGCGCGGGGGTTGTGAATCAGTACATTTGTATCCAGTACAAAGATTTTCTTTTCCATTTATTCTCCGTGTCAGATAATATTAGATTTTGTGAATATCCTTTTGATCAGTTCCTCAAACTGGGGGAATTTCTTGAGCATGATGTTTTTGTCCGCCAGGTCGAAATCCGCATAACTGAAAGACGGCCACAGGGTGCAACCGCAAAACGAGTATGAATCCGGCTCCAGCACTTCGGCGCAAAACCAGGTGGAACGAGGCACGATCACCTGTGGCATTTCGCCATTTGCCATATCTTTTCCCAATACTCGCTCTTCCAGCTTGCCATCCTCACTCAGCAGATACATCTTTAGAGAGCTGCCCAGATAGTGGTGCCACATCTCATCGCAGCTCAGCCGATGCCAGGCGCTAGCCTCACTCGAGGGCAAAAGATACAGTATGGATGATCCGATGCTACGCAAAGAGTGTATGGTTTTGCCAGAGGCGTCCCGGGCTTCCGCTTCGATAACGGATTGCCAGTTGCGACGATAATAGCCACCTTCGGGATGCGGTAAAAGGTTCAGCCTTTCGATGATTGAGCGATAATCTTCCATGGCGGTCTCCTTTTTGTTTGATAGGACAACTAAAAGGAGTTTGTAAAGGGCGTCAATCTTTTTGTTTTAAGAAGCTGCCATTTTGCCCAATGAATACGGATAGACCCGGTAAAATAAATAGAGTAATAGCAGGGGAGATGGGGGTGGTAAAAGCGAAAATGTGCCTAAAAACAAAAATGGTGCTGAAGGGGGGACTCGAACCCCCATGAGCGTATTGCTCACTA
>CAZJJH010000289.1:0-1619 GCA_964546265.1 uncultured Candidatus Cloacimonadota bacterium | reverse complement strand
ACCACGGTTTCAGCGTGGAATTTGCCGATCATCGCCAGTATAATCCCGGAGAATCACTCAAAGATGTGGATTGGAAGATTGTGGCACGCACCGGAAGGTACTATGTAAAGCGCTATGAAGAGGAGACAAATCTCAGATGTTACATCCTGCTGGACCATAGCAAGTCGATGTTCTACGGATCTTCAGGAATCAGCAAAATGGAATATGCCAAAAAGCTGGCAGCTTCCCTGGCATGGCTGATGATCCACCAAAAAGATGCTGCCGGCTTATATACTTTCCACCAACAGATAACATCCGCCCTGGAGCCGCGGGCTTTCCGCAGCTATACTGCCCAGATTTTTGCGCGCCTGGTTGCGCTTAAAGCAGAGAAACAAACCGATGTACTGGGCTCGCTCCACCAGATCGCCGAAAGCATCAAAAAGCGCAGCCTGGTGATCCTGATCTCAGACTTGATGGATGATCCCCAGAAGATACTGCAAGCCTTCAAACACTTCCGCAACCACCGGCATGAACTGCTTGTATTCCACATCTTTGACCCTGCAGAACAGGAGCTCAGCTTCAAACACGAGACCGAATTTGTGGATAGCGAAAGCGGAGAGAAGATCACAGTGAATCCCTGGCAGATACAGGCAGAATATCGTAGCCAATATGCAGATTTCTATGAATCATTGAAAGCTGCAAGCCTGCAATTGGAGGTGGAGTATAACCCCACTTCCACAACTGAAGATGTGGCAAACCAGCTTTTAAAATACCTTATTAAGCGCAAAAAAGGACTCTGATAATGAAGATCACAGCCGCGCAGATCTACCGGGATGTATATGCCGCAATAAAGAAGATTACTTACCATGTAGATCCGGCAGTAATTAAAGAACTAAATAAAACCCGAAACGCAGAGCAAAGTGAGATTGCCAAAGACGTATTAGACGCCATCCTGTTGAATCATGAGCTCAGCCCCAAAAACTCCATTCCCATGTGCCAGGATACAGGAACTACCGTAGTTTTTGCAGAGCTTGGCATTGATGTTCAACTGGAAGAACCTTTGCAAGACACGATCAACCGAGCCCTTAGCGCTGCGCAGAGTGAACTACCGCTAAGAGCAAGCATTGCATTTGATCCCTTCTTTTCGCGTGAGAATAGCGGCAATAACTGCCCTGCCATCCTCCACATCAAACTCGTTTGGGGCAATACATTGAGATTGATGATAGCCCAAAAAGGCGGTGGCGCGGAAAACATGAGCTTTATGAAGATGTTCAATCCCGGCATTAGTAGCGCAGAAATTGTTGATTTTGTTGTAAACGGCGTATTAGCGGCAGGCTCAAAACCATGCCCCCCGTTAATTTTGGGAATCGGCATTGGCGGCAACTTTGAGCAAGCCCCGCTCTTAGCAAAACGCGCCCTATTTGAACCACTGGGAAGGGCGCATCCGGATGAGGAATATCATAAACTTGAGCAGGGCATCCTTGCCGAAATCAACGCCAAAGGATGCGGAGCGCAGGGCTTTGGAGGCGCATGTACGGCACTTGCGGTTCATATATTGCACGCCCCCTGCCATATTGCTTCTCTGCCTATCGCTGTGAACTTGCAATGCCACGCTCACCGACACATAATTATTGAGGTTT
>CAZJJH010000288.1:0-1642 GCA_964546265.1 uncultured Candidatus Cloacimonadota bacterium | reverse complement strand
GTCGGTTACGATAAGGTTCCCCGGCAAACTCACCTTCAACAGATTATGGATCGTCATGCCTACTTAATCCAAAACAAAGCTAGTGATTGGGCAGTAAAATGGGGTGCCTATGAGACTCTGAATTATAGTTTTACGGATCCTGTTCAGATGCAGAGCTTGGGATTGCAGGATAGCGATATGCCATATATCCATTTGGTGAATCCGCAAAGCAGCAATCAGTCTGTAATGCGGGTATCACTGGTACCACAGTTACTTACAAACCTGGCATACAATATCAACCGCGCGGAACGTGATGTGCGGCTGTTTGAATTAGCAAAAGTTTACCATAAGACGGCGGATGCGCATGTGGAACCGAAGCATCTGGCAATGGTCACAACCGGCAGTATCCAATCCGAGTACTTCAAAAGTAAACCGGTTCCAGTAGATTATTACTGGGCAAAGGGTTGTTTTGAGGGTCTTTTGCGGGATCTGGGTCTTGCCTGCAATGCCCGGGCTTGTTTGCTTCCCTATCTGGTAGAAGGAGAATCTTTTACATATGTTCACGAAGGCAGAGAGCTGGGGTATTTCGGCAGAATAAAAGAGCCGGTTTTAGATGCCTGGGGTATCGACGCCAATGCCTTGAAACAGGAAGTGTGGCTTCTGAATTGGGATATTGATGCAATTGTGGAACTAAGCAGAAACATTGCCATTACCTTCACTTCCATTCCTAAATATCCTGCGGTTGTGCGAGATCTATCCTTCTTGCTCTCCGATGCACACAGCTACGAGCAGATCCGCCAATGCATCCGGGAGCTAGATCCTATTCTTGTTCAAGACGTTCTGGCATTTGATGAATACAGGTCCAAACAAATTCCTGAGGGCTATAGAAGTATCAGCCTGCATATTGTTTTGCAGGACCAAGAAAAAACATTGACAGATGAACGCGTTGATGCGCTGATGGCATCGGTGACAAAAACACTATCAGAAAAATTTAATATTACTATGAGGTAAAAATGGAAAGTCCTATTGTAAACCTGCAGGAGAGATTGCAGAAACTGATCGATCAATATACCGCAGATAAAAAGGCCTTGGATGAGCTTAAGAACCAGTATGCTCAGCTAAGAGAAGAGAACGTTCAGCTGGTTAGCCAGGTGGAAGACTATTCGAAACTTCTAAGCGATACCGAAACGAATCTGAAAAACCTTCAGGACGAGCATAAGAAGCTACAAGACCAACACAAAGAGATGCAAAACATGCTCTTTGGCATCGAGAATTTTGCCGATGACGCCATCAAGAAAATCGACGATATCTTCCCAAAACTTGAGGAAAGTGAGTAGAATATGCAATCGGTAGAGGTGGAGATATTTGGGCGACGTTTTCGCCTGCGGAGTGATAATCCCACCAAAACGGAAAAAATTGCGGCAGATTTGTCGCAACAACTTACAGAATTATACGAAACGTACGAGCAGCTCGATTTTGCCCGCTTGCTTCTTTTGGCCTGCTTTCAGAGAGAAGAAAACCTGCAGCATCTCAGTGAAGAAAATGAGACCCTGAAGATAGAACTGAGCCGGGTGAACCAGATGATCGAAAAGCTGATGACGATATAAGAATTGCCTGCGGAATGCGTGATATGGATTGCATAAAAGCCATATACTAAGTAGGG
>CAZJJH010000287.1:0-1675 GCA_964546265.1 uncultured Candidatus Cloacimonadota bacterium | reverse complement strand
GCGCTATATCGCAAACCAGAATGAATGGCGGGTGCTGAGCAAGATATCCAAGGATCGTTACGCAGACGCAATCGAAAGTTTCTGGCAAGCCAAAGACCCTTCCCCGGGTACCTTGCGCAACGAAAACCGTGAGTATTTTTATCAAAGAGTGTTGCACGCAGATGAGAAGTTCAGCATTCATAAACGCTTAAAAGGCTGGAAGTCCGATCGCGGTAGAATATACATCAAATTTGGGGAGCCGGATCAGATCGTAAGCGATGCCTTCCCGATTGGCAAAGCCCCCAGCATCACCTGGCATTATTTCCGCAATAACCGGAGCTTTGTCTTCACCGATGAGCACGGATTCGGGCAATACAGATTGAGGAATAAAGATGAAGAATATATGGAATTTTGAAAGAATCCCGGCAGTCATCCTACTGCTCCTGCTAGTTTCGGGCCTAAGCGCTCAGGACAGATTGAATATGCACCTGGATCACTCCAGATTTTTATCCGGCGATCAGGATACCATCCTACTGCTGGATTATCAGATCCCTTATCGCTCAATCGTATTTTGGCACAAAATGGAGCATATTTTGCCCAGGTGGACGTGAAAGTTCAGATTTCCAACCGCGATTCCCTCTTATTTGAGCAGAGCGTGACAGATAACATCGGTATCCGCAGCAAACACGACGCAATGTCCTACCAAAAAGCATATCTGAACCGCATGAGCTTTCAGTTGCCCCCACAACAGTACAATGTGGATTTCTATGCCAAAGACCCAAACAGCAGCAAAGAGTTCCGCTGGAGCTTTGCTCTGGAAAGCTTGTCTCCAAATGCGCGCATCAGCGATGTGGAGCTAAACAGCAAAGTAGTGGCGGATAGCAGTTCATATCTGGAAAAATTCCAGCGCAACGGCATGGTCTATGAACCTCGTCCGTCCATCATTCTGAGCAGAGAGTATAACGAATATGCCTATCTGTACTTTGAGCTATATACTCCTGAGGCTGAGCTGGGAAAACCGCAATTGCTCTCACTCTACCTCGAACAAGATGGGCAAGGCGTGATGGATGAGTACATCGATACTATCCCGCAAAAAACCAGCGAAGGATTCAGCATAAAGATTCCGCTGCAGGATCTCAAGGCAGGTAAATTTGAGGGTAGCCTATCCTTGTTGGTGGGAGAAGAGCTCGTTGTGCGGGATTTCTTCTTTGTGTTGTCTGAGGAAGTGGAAGCCATGCTGAACCTTTTTCCCGGTCTCGAGGATGAATTTCAGCTGATGCGCTATTTCATGGCAAGTAACGCGCCATCGAACTGGGACAGTATGGCAGATGAGGATAAGCGTCGCCATGTCACAAATTTCTGGAAAAGCATGGCCGCAAGCACCGGAATGGCGGAACAAAAAATCATCGACCTGGTAAGCGAACGGGTGAACTACAGCAATAAGTACTATTCTTCGCTAAAGCCGGGTTGGACTACTGACCGGGGCAGAGTTTATATTCGCAATGGCGCTCCGGCGGACATTGAGCGTGGTACCAGCTCTGACGAGGGCCGCTTTGTACGTAAGGATTATGAGATATGGAAATACAGCTCTGGAAACAGGGCAGTGTATATATTCATGGATATCCAGATGAATAACAACTTCCGCTTGATCTACGCGGATGGCGACGATATGGAGATATCCAATCCGGATTGGTTA
>CAZJJH010000286.1:0-1708 GCA_964546265.1 uncultured Candidatus Cloacimonadota bacterium | reverse complement strand
TCAACCCCCTGCCGCGATCGATAATATACGCATTGTGGAAGAAGAGGATCAGGATATTTCGGTGATCGTGGATGGTGAAAGCGAGATCGTTTTGCCTCCTGTTTCTGATGGCGAAAATACCATTAATCCTTCTCTCATCATCGATGGCGCAGTAGGGGATCAGATCACTTTCTCAGTTGGCTACAACAGCGGCGTGAGCCCATATGCCAACGCGGGTCTGGATATCTCTCTCAGCGGCGCTACATTTGCCGGCGCGTATGTGATAATTGACCACAATCTGGGCTTTGTTCCGCCTACTCTGGCATATAACGCCGGAAGCGGCTGGAACGTGGTTTATGCCACAGAGGATTGGACCACTACCACAGCAGATTTCAGCGTGGCTGCCAAAGGCATGAAAGCCGGAAACCTGAACATTGTATTCTCTGCCAGCGAGGATGATACCCTGCCGGTGGAACTCTCCAGCTTCAGCGCCGTGTATCTGAGTGCCGGAAGCGTAAGGCTGAATTGGGTTGCCGCTACTGAAACCGGAGTATTGGGTTACTACGTATTACGTGGCGAAACCGAAGAAATCTCCGAGGCAATCACAGTTTCACCGCTTATCGAGGCAGCCAATAGTTCCGATGAACACAGCTATGAATATCTCGATGGCGAGACCCTGCCCAATACCGCCTACAACTACTGGCTGATGAGCAGAGACCTAAGCGGCGCGGAAGGCTTCTTCGGCCCCGTGAACGTGATTACTAATAACGAGGATGAAGATCCCGTGCCGGAGATACCTACGGTAACTCAGAACTTGGGAAATTATCCCAACCCCTTCAATCCCAATACCAATATCCGTTACAGCCTGGCAGAAGCGGCAAACGTGAAGATAAACATCTTCAACGCCCGTGGACAGCTGGTGCGGAGCTTGGGCAAAGAACACGTAGATCCGGGCTATTACAGCCTGGCATTTGACGGCAAAGATCACAGTGGCCGTGAATTGAGCAGTGGCTTGTATTTCTACCGCTTCGAAGCCGGTAAAGTACGTAGCACCCACCGCATGATGCTGCTGAAATAATCAAACATATAACTGAAGGGCGAGCCACATGGTTCGCCCTTTTTTGCAGATGCCATGAGTTTGCGGCGTCTTGCAGTGTTCCAATATGTTAGGACATAAAAAAACGGCTACTCCAAGGCAGCCGCTAATCATTTAGGTAGATTTAAACTAATACAAAAATCCCAGATTCAGCATCAAAGAATTGTTGGTAATATCATCATCAGTATCGGCGATATTGGCGAGGCCAAGGCTGTAACGGATTCCCGCCAATATATTGGTGTTAAATACGATATCCAAACCGATTCCCAGACCAAAATCCAGATTTTTCAGATCCTCAATATCTTCATCGCTTTCATCATCACCTATTTCTATCTTGGAATTTCCTTTGATCAAGTAGCGCAATTCCGGACCCAGATAAGGCTGAATTTTAAAGTCGCCTTCTGCCATATCCAGCTTGAGATAGATGGGCAATTCCGCATAATGCAGAGTATCTTTTCTTTTGAAATCAACACCCAATATATTCTCTTCACTTTGAGCGCCTCTTTGCGTGTAATTCAATTCCGGCTGCATTATCAACATGGGGTGCAGATCGTACTGCATCATCATCCCAAAATTGAAACCTATCTTGGAATCCATATCCGGATCTCCGCCATAATTTGAAAAGTTCACTCC
>CAZJJH010000285.1:0-1720 GCA_964546265.1 uncultured Candidatus Cloacimonadota bacterium | reverse complement strand
GTGCTCCTTCAGCCAACTCGGACACATCTCCGCAAGCGCAATTGCCAATCTTTTCAAGCGCGCCATTCTGTCAAACATTTTTAGTGTTTAAAGTGTCGGTATCCCGTAAATACCATTGCCATGTCAAGCTCGTCGCAGGCTTTTATGCATTCTTCATCGCCTTTTGAGCCGCCGGGTTGGATAACTGCTTTCACCCCGGCCTGATACAATTCGTCGATGCTATCCCGATATGGGAAAAATCCATCTGAAGCACATGCCGCACGGCTGAGATCGTGGTCAAACTTTTTGGCTTTCCAAATGGCGATTGAGGTGCTGTCTATCCGGCTCGTCTGACCGATCCCAAAACCTACAATCCGATCTTCATATGCCAGAGCTATGGCATTTGATTTTAGTAGGGATACAGACTTCCAGCCATATAGCATGGCTTCAAATTCCGCCTTGCTGGGTTGCCGGCTGCTTACCACCTTCCAATCTGCAATCTCTTCTGATACCATATCCCAATCCTGAGCCAGATATCCCCACAACATGGTTTTGATCTCATAGGGATTGGAGGCTTTGATCAGAAAAGAAGGATCGTAAGAAATCAATCTCCGGCTCTTTTTCTTCATCAAAACATCCAAAACACCATCTTCATAACCCGGAGCAATAATGATCTCCGTAAAGATGCGATTGATCATTACCGCGGTTTCCAGATCCAGCCTGCGATTTACCACCACAATGCCCCCAAAGGGCGCCACGGTATCTGTTGCAAAGGCTTTGCGATATGCCTCAGAAAGAGTGTTACCACTGCCAATCCCGCAAGGATTGCAATGCTTTACGATGATCACGCTGGGCTCTTTGAATAAACGAATCGCCCGCAAGGAAGAGTCGATATCCATGATGTTATTGAAAGAAAGCTCCTTGCCATGCAACACCTTCCAGCCATCCGGACGGTTTGTATAGAAAGCAGCCTTCTGGTGAGGATTCTCGCCATAACGCAAGGGGCGTTCGATGCTTACGCTGAGATCCATGAAAGGCGGCATATCCCGCTCGGGATTTGTCTCACAACGGAAATCTTCCATATAATCAGCGATGATGGAATCGTAATGAGACACCATGCTAAAAGCTTTTTGCGCCAGATAACTGCTCCAGCACTCGGGTATTACTCTGTCCTGCTTTAGATGCTCTAAAGTGGGCAGGTAATCTTTGGGATCCGTAAGAATCGTTACGTGGCGATAGTTTTTTGCTGCTGCCCGGATGAGGGTGGGGCCTCCGATGTCGATGTTTTCTATGATCTCGTTGTGGCTGCTGTTTTCCCTCATCCTTACCTCGGCAAATGGATACAGATTTACCACAACGACGTCTATCTGTGCAATCTGGTGCTCTTCTAAGCTATTGATGTGATTTTCTTTACTGCGATCCGCAAGGATTGCCCCATGTATCTTGGGATGCAGTGTCTTCACCCTGCCATCCAATATCTCGGGGAATCCGGTATAATCGCTCACTTCTGTGAGAGTGGAGCAAAACTGTTTCAGATGCTTTGCCGTCCGAGAAGTGCTCAGGATACTATAACCCAGGCTCTCCAATTCCATTGCCAGGGTTTCGATGCCCGTCTTATCCGATACGCTTATCAATGCATATTTTCTCATGTGCTTTCGTCCTCGTCGATTCTCTCGACCAAATCCTTTATATCTTTTTTATTTATGAAACTTTCCAGCCGGTTATTCAGCTTGTTGTCGCT
>CAZJJH010000284.1:0-1725 GCA_964546265.1 uncultured Candidatus Cloacimonadota bacterium | reverse complement strand
GGAATGCACATCAAAACTAAACATCCTATTCCTTCCTTGGAGCTTTTTTATACTCTCAAACATCGATATTTGAAAGCAAAATAGTGTCAAGATGTTTATTCGAACAGGCGGTTGGGACTGCGGACTGGAGACTGGGGACTGGGGATACTACAAATCTGTGAAAATCTGTGGAAAGAAGAATCCTCGTGATCCGCGTGCCATAATCGTAAATCGTACATTGTAAACTGTACATTCTTCAGCCATTCGTGTTCATTTGCGGGAAAAGGAGGGGCGGAACGGCATCCGCCCGTACTTCGTAGTACCGGAATGCTACGTTATGGGCATGAAAGTCTATATCCCCTTCATCACCAGTTTTTCCCAGAGTTTTTGCAAGGTGTAGCTCAGTATTCTGCGCTTTTTGCCTTTAAGTCCATCGGGTACCCGATCTTGATATGTCTGAAGCACCAGATATTCTTCAAAGCACAGCCCCGTCTCGGTCGCTACTTCCTGCACAATTTCGATGCCTTCTTCTACCAGATTTTGATCCGTATATTCCATCAGATTGGTATTGCAGATCAATTCGCTGATCTTCAGCTTGGAAGAGTTTTCCAGCATCTGAATCATGGAAAGAATCTCGTCTGCATTGCTGGTAAATGGCCTGGAAGTATTGATTACCAAATACATCCGGTAGCCGCGCTTGTTGATAGCATCCCAAAACCGTCCCAGTGTTCGGCATCCCGCGGGATCCCCTCCTACATCCAGGATTACCGTGCGTGAACTATCCTCAATGGCCCCTTGAATGCGGGGAGATATCATGGGCAGATCCGCATGAGAATACTCACCCTCAGGCGCTATCACGTCGATCATTTCTTGGGCAAATTCATCTCTGACATCACGGCTGCGGAAATAGGGATTTACCACGTCCAAATCTGCCAAAGAGACTTTATTGCCATCCACATTCAAGCTGCGTGCCAGGTTAATGCTATATTCGCTTTTGCCACTGCCATAAGCCCCAATTATTATATATAGATTCATATCTTTACTCTCAATTTTCTTAATTCTTGGCTAATCTCTTCGTAATCTCGGCAAAAGGCATTAGCCAGAGCCTTGATCTCGGTATGCTGCTTGACGCTATCTGCATCATAGATGGCCAGAGTGTGCATTCCTGCAGCCCGGGCCGCCTGCACTCCGCTGAGCGTGTCCTCAATCGCCACACAAGCAACTGGCTCTACTTTCAAACCTCGTGCACAGAGCAAAAAGAGATCTGGAAAGGGCTTGCCCTTTAGCTCCACATCACCTGTGGCAACATAGGCAAAATGCTCCCAAATCCCATTGAAAACGAGGCTTGTCTGCGCCAAATGATAAGAATTGCTGGTTGCCAAACCGATCTTCAGACCGGCGGTTTGCAAGCGAGATATCAATTCCTTTGCTCCGGTTTTGAGGGGTACCACTGTGCGATAGTGTTCTGCCACCATGTCAGTCCAGGTCTGCATAATGGTTTGAAGGCTTTCCTTGAGCTTGAAACGGTCTTTGAAATACTGCGCGGTTTGGATAAAACTATTACCGGCTGGCAGATGATCAAAGAGATCCTCCGGCACAGCAATGCCCCTGGAAGTAAGGAATTCTTCATCTACTTCACGCCACAGAGCCATCGAATCTATCAGAGTGCCATCGAGATCAAATATTATCGCTTTTTTCTTCATAAATAATGGAGCGGGAAACGGGGGTCGAACCCGCGACATCTAC
>CAZJJH010000283.1:0-1736 GCA_964546265.1 uncultured Candidatus Cloacimonadota bacterium | reverse complement strand
CTGCAAACAATCAGGTTGGCTGGAAATGGGCGGTGCCGGAATGGTGGATCCAGCCGTCTTCGACATCCTGGGCATAGATTCGGAAATCTATACCGGTTTTGCTTTTGGATTGGGTATCGAACGCATCGCGATGCTGAAATATAACATCCCGGATATGCGGATCTTGTTCGAAAACGACCTGAGAATGCTGCGTCAGTTTAAAGGAGAGATGTAATGAGAATAGCGCTTTCCTGGTTAGAAAAATACCTCCCTTTGGGAGACCATAGAGCGAATTTGGCAGACCTTCTGACCTTTGCCGGGATCGAAGTGGAAGCCATTCAAGAGCTAAAAGCCTTGGGAAATAGTGTTGTTGCGGCAAAAGTGATCTCTGCAGAAGCGGTGCCTAAAACGGATCACCTCAAGCTTTGCAAAATTGATATCGGCGATCTAGAGTATCCTGAAAAAGACGAGAACGGTTATGTTCAGGTAATCTGTGGAGCGCCTAACTGCGAATCCGGGATGATGGCTGTTCTGGCCTTGCCCGGTACTAAACTGAGCGAGTTTGACATAGCAAAAGCTAAGATCCGGGGCATCCATTCCCACGGAATGCTGTGTTCCGAAAAAGAGTTGGGTATTTCCGACAACCATGCCGGAATCATTGCCCTGCCCCAGGATATCGAAATCGGAACCCTGGCAGACGACATCTTTGAACTTCCGGATACCATCTTTGAGCTGGAGATTACTCCCAACCGTAGCGATCTTTTGGGTTATATTGGCATCGCACGGGATCTCTCGGCGCGCCTCGGCATCGAAATGGTGAACCCGGAGACAGCTCTGATCAGCTTGCCACAAAGCTCCTTAAAACTGGGCTTGCATAACCGGGAGCCGGAGCTCTGCCCCCGCTATAGCGCCAGAGTATTTGAAAACGTGATAATCAAGCAATCTCCGCTGTGGCTGAAAATAGCACTTATCAAAAGTGGTTTGCGCCCCATCAACAATATTGTGGATATTACAAATTACGTCATGCTGGAGAGTGGACATCCCTTACATGCCTTTGATTACAATACCTTGGCAGCATTGAAAGAAGATCAGGAATACCCGGATATCGTGGTGCGCAGAGCAAAGGACAAAGAAGAGTTTCTGGCTCTGGATGGTAAAAGCTACACTTTAAGCGATAAGGATTTGGTGATAGCCGATGGCGCGAAGGCTTCCGCGCTCGCCGGAGTGATGGGATCCAAGTATTCAGGCATCAGCGAAAAGACCAGAAACATCGTCTTGGAAAGCGCGGCTTTTCACCCGGGCAATATCCGCAAGACTTCTTACAATCATAAAATTAGTTCAGATTCTTCCTATCGTTTTGAACGGCATTTAAGCTCCCGATATGCTGATAGAATCAGTGATCGAGCCTCGGCACTGATAGCCGGGCTGGCTTCACCCCAGGCTGTGGGTGATCTTTTGGATAGCTATCCCGAGCAAGAGCAGGAATACATTCTGGCAGTAAGACCATCCCGTTTTAAGCGCTTGATCGGTTTCGATCTGGATGAAAGCGAGATGAAGGATATCCTGCAGCGGCTGGGCTTCAGGTATCTGCAAGATGCGCCCTATAAAGCCGGGATTATCCTGGATGCTGCATCCATGCCCGCGGAAAGTAAAGGCTCAGACGCCCAGTATTACCAGATTCCCGGATTCCGCAAGGATGTAAGCCGGGAGGCAGATATTCTGAAAGAATTGGCGCGCCTGGTCGGTTACGATAAGGT
>CAZJJH010000282.1:0-1741 GCA_964546265.1 uncultured Candidatus Cloacimonadota bacterium | reverse complement strand
GACTGCATCCGCGTAGCTTTGGGTAGAGGCAGGTTTCAGCTGGCAAATTCCATCAGCGGCAGCATTATTATGAATTCGGAAGTAAACGATTTTGCCTATCTGAATGCCGAAGCAGCGCTGGGAAATTTCCGGCTTTCGCTGTTGCACGGAAGCTTGATGGCGGATAGCACTTATAGTCTTCACGATAACAGCCAGATTGATGCCCGCCATTATCCGGATAAATACGTTGCATTACACCAGCTAAGCTATTTCCCTTATGAAAATTTGGAGCTCTTTCTGGGTGAAAGCGTGATCTACGGAAATCGGGGGATAGATCTCAATTATCTGTTGCCCAATGGCTTCTGGCGTGCCGCGGAGCACAATCTCTGGGATAGGGATAACGTAATGATTTTTGGCGGTGTGAATCTACAGCCTGCAGATCAAACTCTTATTTATGCCCAGTTTGCCCTAGATGAATTCAGCTACAGCAAGTTTTTCACAAATTGGTGGGGCAACAAGTATGCCCTGCAAACTGGCATCTCCAGAGACTTCCCCAATGCCAGGATATCTCTGGAAGCCACTGCTGTACGCCCATATACTTATGCCCATTTCATGAATCACACCATGTATTCCCACGATGGCAAGCCCCTTGGCTATCCAGAGGGTTCCAATGTGCTGGATCTCAGCCTGGAGAGCAATATCCGGCTCTTGCCCTATCTATCGTGGGACGCCCAATTCTCTTTCCGCAAACGCGGTAGCGAAGGCAGCAATTGGCAGGATAACTATCATGATATCATCGGCGAAGACATCGATACCGCGCAAGCTACCTGGTTTGCCGGAGAGCAAAGTGAAGAATTTGAAGTTGAAACTTCCCTACGGATACCATTTCTGGCGCACAATTCTATCCTTGTCGGGTTGAATATGCTGCACGATTCGGATTGGGAACACAAGCTTTTCACGGCATGGCAATTCATCTATTGAACCGGAGCATACATGAGAAATATTGACCGCATGGAATGGCCCAGAAGATACAAGCTGAAGGGCAGCATTCTCCTGGTAATAATAGTTGCAATCATTATCAGCTTTCTCTGGCATCAGCGCAGAAACCAGGAGCTGGCACGCCGGGTGGAGATATCGGAAATAAGCTTCGATAACTGGGGCAGCCAATTTATTGAGTTGGGCTATACAATTGAAAATAAGACCGATGAACAGCTGGAGATCTACCTTTTGGCAAAGGTCTGGGATAGCCGGGATATCGAGCTTGCCAGTGCTCTCTTCATGGTAGAAATCCCGCCCCGCGCCCGTCAGACTCGCTCCAAGATGCTGGATAAGCTGGATCGCAGTCTCAAAGAGGGGGAACGCCCCGGCAGAGCTGGCATCATGGTGTATCCCAAACGCAAAATGTAACGCCGTAGCTTTGCTCCGTCAATGGGCAGGAAGCGGCAGCTACTGCTTCTTATAATCCTTGAAATCTATTGCTCGCCTGCAGATCAGCGTGGCACAAAAGCGCTATCCAATCGCAAAGCCAACCAGTCGCGGCAACGGCGATCATCCCCAATCCCTGTCTGATGCTTTAGCGCAGCTTTAGCATACCTTTAGCACTAAAATGCTGCGATGCATTCCTCTGAAAACACTAATCTAAGCTCCGAAGCGCGTCTCTGATACGAAATACTTTGACAAAAAATAAGGCTTGAAAAGAATAGCACGCACAGTGGGTGATTAGCTCAGTTGGTTAGAGCGCTACGTTGACATCGTAGAGGTC
>CAZJJH010000281.1:0-1762 GCA_964546265.1 uncultured Candidatus Cloacimonadota bacterium | reverse complement strand
AAAGCCCTGGGCAGAGGCAAGATGGATGCGAATGTGGTGCATTTTTTGGGGAATCTGGCATATGGCATATTACTGGTTTTCGTAGTGATTGCCGCGATTGCCCGGGTGGGAGTGCAAACCACATCCCTGGTGGCAATATTTGGTGCTGCAACTTTGGCTGTTGGTATGGCTTTACAGGGAACTTTGGGTAATTTTGCCTCGGGAGTGATGTTGCTTATTTTCCGTCCCTTCAAAGTAGGCGATGCCGTAATTGCGGGTGGCATCAATGGCAAGGTTAGCGATATCGGCATCTTTGCCACTACCATTATTCCCGGAGATGGCCGCAAGGTGATTGTGCCCAATGGCAAGCTTTCCAACGACACCATTACAAATTTCAGTGCCTTACCTACCCGCAGAGTAGAGCTGAGCCTGAATCTGCCCGGAGGCACAGATATCAATCAGGTGCGGGACCTTTTGCGCGCGGTTCTGGAAAGTGAAAGCGACATCCTGAAGGATCCTGCTCCGGCAATCGTGATGACAGACGCCAATGCGGCAGCGATCATTTTTAATGTATATGCACATGTGAAAAACGAGGACTTTGGAAAAGTACACGCCAGTTTGGTGGAAAAATTTAAACTTGCTCTGAATACTAAAGGATTCTGGGCATAAACTGATAAGGAGAAACATAATGAAGAAGATACTTTTATTGATTGGCATGATGATAGTTTTGCTCTCTCTTGGCGCTGAAGGCTGGGAAATGGACGCAGATATGAGCCTCACCCTCTCACAGAGCGCTTTTAGCGATAACTGGGTGGGAACAGAGCTTAGCAATATTACCTGGCTGGCAAGCGGCAACGCCTCCGCACAAAAACAGTTGAAAGATTGGCTGCATAACCGTAATACCATGAAGCTTGCCTTTGGTCAGACCCACCTGCAGAAAACAGATGACGCCGGCGATAAATATTGGGAAGCTCCAGAAAAATCTACCGATAAGATCGATATCGAAAGTATCATGCGTTTTACCCTGCAAACTTGGGTTGATCCCTTCCTGGCTGCTCGCATGGAATCCCAATTCCTGGATCTTTCTCAGGAGGAGCATGATAATACCAGATTTGTAAATCCCATGCTCTTCACGGAGACAGCCGGTATCATGAGAACCTTCATCGATAGCGAACAGATGCTGCTTAACAGTCGCTTGGGTGCCGCCTTAAGGCAAAATGTGAATCGGGATCAGATCACGGATTTGATTACTATGGATAAAGAAACTAACACCACTGTAGATGGTGGTCTGGAATTTGTAAGCGAGCTGAAAAAACAGATCAACGCTCCCCTGCAATCTACTTTCCGCAGCAAACTGCAGGTGTATCAGGCGCTCTTCAATTCCAAGGAAGATGACCTGCTTACAGACGACTGGAAATCCCCGGATATGGTTTGGGAAAATACTTTGAGTACTAAGCTGTTTGGACTCGTAAGCGCCAATCTGCTCTTTGAGCTTCGCTACGATAAAGAACAAATTCACGAAATGCAATGGAAGCAAATGCTGGGGCTTGGCTTAAGCTACACTCTGTTCTAAAGACTAATAATATCTTGTATGAAGCCGGCAGCCCTGGGTTGCCGGCTTTTTTGGGGAGTCACCTCAGGAGTTCAAAGCACTGCCATATAAGCCTCGCAGAGGCGACAGAGCATAGCGAGGGTGTGGAGCGAAGTGGAACCCCTCGTTATGCGTTGCGAATTGGTGATTTAGCCCCGTAAGGGGCTATACAATGGATCATCTTCTGGAATG
>CAZJJH010000280.1:0-1792 GCA_964546265.1 uncultured Candidatus Cloacimonadota bacterium | reverse complement strand
GTTCAGGATCGCCAAAGAAGAACTCAGTGCACACCCAAGCGATTTTCCGCGCATGATGTTTACGATCTTGCTCGAAGCATATTGCCGTCTCCTGGGCAGTTGGGATTTCTTTGTAAAAGGCAAAAATCCTTTTGCCTGGGAAATAGCAAGCAGCACAAAACAGCTAAAAAAATAAAGGATACACATGCTTTCCATAATGATAAGAATTGTAGGATACTGGCTGGCGAAGCATTTGAGCTTCCCCCGAATTCTGCCCATGAACTACACGGTAAGTTTACTGTATTCCTGCAACTCCCGCTGCAGTACTTGCAGAATCTGGAAAAAGAAAGCCCAAAACCTGAGTGTGGAAGAATATGCAAAGATCTTTCGCAGTGTTGGGAAAAGCCCTTACTGGATTACTTTCAGCGGGGGAGAACCATTTTTACGCAGCGATATCGTTGAAGTTGTCAGCACCATCTACAAGGTTTCGCGACCCCGCATCATCAATATTCCAACCAATGGACTGCTGGTAAGCACGATAGTAGAGAAAGTAGAGGAGATAGCCCGGAAATGCCCCAAGGCTCAGGTCATTATCAACGTTTCCATAGACGGCATAGAAGCACAACACGATGAAATCCGCAACGTTCCCGGCAATTATAAAAAGGCTGTATCCACTTTCAACAAACTTAAGGCTTTAAATATTCCCAATCTCTCTGTGGGAATTCATACCGTGATATCCCGCTTCAATGTGGATAGTTTCTATTCAGTGGCCAATGAGCTTCTACGCTTGCATCCGGATAGTTATATCACGGAAATCGCGGAAGAAAGAGTAGAATTGGATACCGTGGGCATGGATATCACCCCGGGCAAAGTAGCATACAAATCTGCCATCGATTACCTGATCCATCGGATCAAAAACGAAAAGTACAAAGGCATGAGCAAGATCACCATGGCCTTTAGAATCGAGTACTACAACCTGGTGAAGGCTATCATGAGAGACGAAAAACAAGTGATACCCTGCTACGCCGGCCTGGCCTCCTGCCAGATATCGCCGGATGGTGATGTCTGGAGCTGCTGTGTAAGGGCAAAATCTCTGGGCAACCTCAGGGAAAACGCCTATAAGTTTAAGAAGGTATGGTATTCCAAAAAAGCAAAGAAAGACCGCAAGAGTATCCATCACAAAGAGTGCTGGTGCCCACTGGCGAACGCCTCATATACAAATATGCTGATGAATACTCCCACCCTGATGAGGGTTTCTTACCGTAGTTTTATCAAATGGTGGAGTTGAAATGATCGCCATCCAGAGTATCCACGATAATCCACCAAATAGTTTTGTAGATAAGAACTTCAGCCAGGATGGCAGATTTGGCTGGTGCCTGGCGATGTGGCATCCTGAAAAAAATATCCAGTTAGAAGAACTGGCGGCAGAACTACGCCTGGCAGTGCGAAATTCAGAAGTAAATACCATTAGCAGAATGGAAGTGGAAAAATGGCTCAAAAGCTTCATCGGCGAATTGCACTGGAAAATTCATGCTTTTTTAAGGAAAAGTGACCTTGAAGAAAAAGGTATTTCCATCTTCTTTGGGATTTTGTTCGATCACGAGCTCTTTTTTGTGCAAACCGGCAGGATCTTTTGTGCTATATCGGACAACCGTAAGCTAAATGTGATCGGAACAGACTACCGTCACCACCAGATGCAAACCCTGGAAAAGCTGAATCTGCTGGGGCTGCTGGATCGCGATATCAGCGTGAAAGTAAACCGTGTCTTTATCGGCGAACACAAGCGTTTTATTGTGCTGAGCGGAAACCTGTG
>CAZJJH010000279.1:0-1829 GCA_964546265.1 uncultured Candidatus Cloacimonadota bacterium | reverse complement strand
GACGTTGCAGATTGGATTGAATCCATCCTCAGCCAGAGTTTTGAGTTGCAAGAAAATAACGTAGAGTTCAGTGTGGATCTTTCCGCCTATTTCTCCGGGAATATCGCCGATATCAGAGATGTGCAGCCCTACTTTAACTGGAATGAAAATGAAGACTGGATTTCGCACCGCTTTTATACAGACACTACTACATATTACAGTCATTACAGCTTCTGGATGGACGATCAGTTCTATGAATTTGACAATTTGAACCGGGTTACCTGGAACTACGCAATGCCAAAGCTGATCGTGGGAGATTTTACCGATGCCCAGGGAAATGTGATTGATGAAGATGAAATACCCTATTTTCCGGATTACACCTTCGGTGGAATTCTACCTGATATGACGCGTGCAAAATTTATCCAACTCTTTGAATAAAAAGCTTATCACAATGGGGATATGTCTTTGGATCTATCCCCTTTTTCTGTTTTCCCTTTTAGACACTAGTCAGCTTTCCACACTCTGGGATTACACAGATTTTTTTCATCTAAAGCAAAAGGACGATCTCAGCGGTTCTTTAAATACCATACATTATTCCTACAATTGGCTGATTCAAGAGAAAGACACTCGTTTTGATTGTGCCTACATGAACCAGCAGATCAAAGGAAACCTGAAGCATCTGGCAAATCCCCAGGATCGAATCGATTTGGAACTTCCCACAAGTTTTCTACGGCTCAAATTCCGTAAGCCGATGAACGGCTTATACTTCAGCTCCGGCATCCTCCTGGGCAAAAGTCCGGGCTTGAGCCTGGGTATAGAAGGCTCTGATCCCCTTGCATCTTGGGAAATCGCCGGAAGCATCGCAGGCAAAAGTGCTTCCATTAACCACGCTGTAGCTACAGATTCCGGGACGATTCCCTTTCGCTGGCGGCAAAGCGATGTACTGCTAAAGGTGGCAACAGCACACGCAAAAGCCCAAGTCAAGCTGAATATGGCTTTCCCCAGCCCGAGAGATTCTCTGTTTAACAATGCGCTGAATATCCAGAATGCCCGGCTGGAACTTAAGTATCTTGTTTCGGAATCCTATCAGGCAAATTTCTTAGCGCAGATACTGCATGCGTCCGGCGATTTTAGCTACAAAAAAGAGCGCTATGCAAAGCTGGATAATCTCCACCTGCATTGGGCAAGCGCAGGAATTCAAAAAGATAATGCCATTAGTTCCTGGGGCTTCGGGGTCCAGGCTTATCACACAGCCATCGGCGAAGATAGCTATTTTGACATCTGGCCCTTCAGTGCCTGGGATACATTCCTTGCCCATCGCACCCGCATAAAACGCCTGCACATCTTCGCTCTGCTACCCTTTACGAAGTTCTCTATGCATAATCCAAAAAGCACAAATCCCCCTTTCACATATGACGTTTCATTAAGCTATTTCCACCATTTTGCGCAAGAAGACATTCATATCAAAAACCGCCGCGTGGTGCTGTATCCATTTCTTTTTACTTACGAGGATCTGGATCTAAAGCTGATCGACAAGCTCGATGCCCATATGGATCTAAACATCCTGCTTGGCTACGAAATTTCAAAATTGGCAATCTACTTGCAGGCGCGTCAATTGATCCCTATAAAATACAGCACGATATTTAGCCAAAACGCGACTTCTCCCTCTACGGATACTTCAACCCAACGCAAACAATGGGGCGGTCTGAACATCTCCTTAAGCGCGGCTTTAAATTTCTAAGCCCGCCTGTTATCTATCAGTAAATCAGCCAGATCCCCATCTGAGAAGCTTCAAATCTATAAACCCTCACCGAAAACTTCAAATCGTTCTCACTTGGACAACAGATGAT
>CAZJJH010000278.1:0-1852 GCA_964546265.1 uncultured Candidatus Cloacimonadota bacterium | reverse complement strand
AGATCGTGGCTATCGATGAAGCTCAATTCTTTGATGAATCCATTGTCGGCATCTGTAACGACCTAGCAGATCAAGGCTATCGAGTAATCGTAGCCGGCTTGGATCAGGATTACAAAGGTGCACCCTTTGGTAGCATGCCGCAGCTTTTGGCAATAGCCGAGTATGTAACCAAGAATCTGGCAATTTGCGTGAAATGCGGGAATCCTGCCAACAGAACCCAAAGAACTGTTCATGATGGACATCAGATTCTGGTAGGCTCTACTGATTCCTATGAAGCACGTTGCCGAAACTGTCACGAGGTCTTAGATTGATGCATGGTAACACTTCAGCACTTCTGGTCCTTTTGATAATTCGAATTATCTATGTGTATAATCTGATTATTTTTGCCAGGGTGATTGCCAGCTGGATAGTTCAGAACCCATATAACCCAATCTATCGATTTTTGTTTTCGATGACAGAACCCATTTTAGGTCCCATCCGCCGGATGATGCCAAACATGGGGCTTGATTTTTCGCCCATTGTGGCTTATCTTCTCTTAAACATTGCCCAAAGAATTTTAGCTAGTTTATTTTAGCGGGAGGAAACTAGATGCCGCTTTTTCCTTTAGACATCAGACACCAAGAGTTTTCCGGACAGATGTTCGGCTACAATAAAAAAGAAGTGCGCGCCTTTTTGGAACAATTGGCCACCGAAATGGATGAATTGCTCAAAAAACAAGAACGCGAACTGGTAAGGCGTGAACAAATGCAATACGAGGTAAAGCAAGAAGCTGTTTCTGCCAATAGTGCGGTGGAAGATCTCAAGCGCCGCGAAGAACTGATCAGCAGAACTCTGGTCTTTGCCGAAAAAACAAAAGCCGATATCATTGCAAATGCTCGTAAAGAGGCGGAGAACATTATTCATGAAGCGGAATTAAAAGCAAAACGCGCCATAAATGAAGCCAAGCAACACCTGAGTATGTTAGAACATCAGTATTTGGCAATTAAAGAACAAAAGAGACAGTTTCTGATGCAATTCAGGGTAGAACTACAAAGCTTCCAGGACCGCATCAGCAAAGATCCATTGCTCAGCAAAGATACTGAGCAGCTTATGGATGGTGAATTCAAGCAAATCAAGGAAGATATCGTACCCAAAGTACAATCCGGAGCAAAGCAATGACTTACAACGAAACAGCAAAATGGTTGAAAATGCGCTTGCCTCATGTGCCGGATGCAGCAATAATCCTGGGCACCGGGTTAAGCGATATGGCAGAAGAATTTGAGATAATATCCCGCATACCTTACAGCGATATCCCGGGTTTTGTGCAAAGCACTGCGCCCTCGCATAAAGGGAACCTGATTTTAGCCGAATTGAAAGGGAAAAAGATCTTGTTCTTGCAGGGTCGTTTCCATTATTATGAGGGACACAGCATGAGTCAGGTGGTGTTTCCTACTCGCGTTATGGCTGCAATGGGCATCAAAACCCTTGTGGTAACAAACGCTGCAGGCAGCCTGAAGAAAGAGCTTAGCCCCGGCTCTATTGTCCAGATCACAGATCACATTAACTTTATGGGAGTTAACCCATTGGTGGGAGAAAACGATGATGATTTGGGTGAGCGTTTTCCATCCATGAATGAGCTTTACGATCCTGCGTATCGCAATCTTTGCGATTCTATTGCCTCCCAATATGATATCTCTACTCACAAAGGAGTGTATCTGGCAGTTAGCGGTCCCAGCCTGGAAACCAAAGCCGAATGTTCCGCTTTTGCAATGCTCGGGGCAGATCTGGTAGGGATGTCCACCGTACCGGAAGTGATTTCAGCAAGGCACGCCGGAATGCGGGTTCTGGCATATTCGATCGTAACAAACGATAG
>CAZJJH010000277.1:0-1877 GCA_964546265.1 uncultured Candidatus Cloacimonadota bacterium | reverse complement strand
CACTGCGTACACAGTTCCCGACAATCCGGGCTAAGGATACCGTCTTTCGCTTTTTGATATTCACTCAAGAGGAATTTCCGGCAGATGCCGATATCCACAAAATCCCATGGCAAGGCTTCCTCCGGATCTCTCTGCTGAATAACATCCTGCGGGGCAAGCCCTTCTGCGGAAAACGCCTCTTGCCAGATGCGCCAATCCCAGGATTCATTCCAGGCATCAAACAGAGCCCCGTTTTGCCATGCCCGGTACAATACTTTTGCCATTCGCAGATCCCCTCGAGTAAGACATGCTTCTAAGACGGAATTTTCGATTGTGTGGTACTTAACCTTAATATTGCGGTTTTTAAAAAACGCGCTTTTGATGCGCTGCGCACGCATTAGCAGGGTCTCGGAATCCAGCATCGCGCACCATTGGAAGGGAGTAAAAGGCTTTGGGGTAAAGGGCGAGATTGTAACGCTGATGTTCATCCGTTTGTTGGCAGAGAGATTGATCTTGTCGATCAGGTCGATAATGCCGTCAATATCCTCTTCTTCCTCTTGGGGCAAACCGATCATGAAGTAGAGCTTTATCTTTTGCCAGCCCAGTTTTTTGGCTATCTCCAATCCTCGTAGTATCTCTTCTTCGCTGAGGTTTTTGTTGATCACGTCGCGAAGGCGTTGCGAGCCTGCCTCCGGAGCGATGGTAAGCCCTTCCCTGCCCAAACTCTGCATCAGGCTTACCAGAGAGTCGTCTAAAGAATCCACTCGCAGCGAGGGTAAAGAAATATGGGTCTTGCTGGTGTTTACTGCCTCCAACAGAGCGAATAGAAGCTCACGAATACAGCTGTAATCGCTGCTGGAAAGAGAGATTAGACCCGCTTCATCCCAACCTGAGGCATTCACTTCTTTCAAGAGATCAGTCAAAATCTTCTGGGGATCCCGCTCCCGCACCGGACGGTAAAAATATCCGGCATGGCAGAAACGGCAACCGCGGGAACAGCCACGCATAATCTCGGAAACATAGCGATTGTGGGTAGCCAGTTGCCAGCTTAATAGCTGAGGGCTGTGTTGGTTCTCGCCCCCGGAAAAGCCCGCGTATTTGCGGCTTTTGATGCTGTAATCTGGAATCTTGAGCTCCCAGAGCCCTTCGCCAGAGTATTCAGGCACCCAGCAACCCTCTATTTGCGCCAGCTTTTGCAAGCGCTTCCCGCGCTCCGGATTATCCCGCAGGACTTCCGCAATCTCTACGATCCCCTCTTCAGCTTCTCCAAAAAAGAACACATCGATAAAAGGCGCTAAAGGCAAGGGATTGGTGGCGCAAGGCCCGCCCGCCATTATGATCGGATCCGCTTCCCCACGCTCCCTGCTGAAGACCGGGATCCGGCTGCTAAAGATCATTTGTAATACTCCGCTAAAGGTTAGCTCGCTCTGCAACGTAATACCCAGGAGATCAAATTCCTGCGCAGCCCTTCTGCTTTCCAGGCCAAATAGCGGCAGTTGATCTCTATCCAGAAGCTGCAACAGATCCTTCCAGGGCAGATACATCCGGTCTGCCAGGGCATAGGGCAAGCGGTTCACTATGCTGTATAATATCTTGAGCCCCAAGTGTGAAACGCCCAACTCGTAGAGATCAGGAAAAGCAAAAAGCATTCTTACCCGATGCTCATCCCAATTTTTGGCGCAGGCATTTATCTCGTGATCTATATAACGGGACGGTTTTTCTACCAGCGGCAGTAAATATTCGATGTTTATCATTCTATATACCTTATTGTTTTATGAGGACAAGCTATGTGAGCCAAAGCTATTTGGTCAAGAGAATTCCTTGTTTGTTCGAATTGCGCATGAATTGCGCAGCCATTTTGTGGGGTAAGTCGGGGCCCCCGAAAAGGAACAACTGAG
>CAZJJH010000276.1:0-1883 GCA_964546265.1 uncultured Candidatus Cloacimonadota bacterium | reverse complement strand
AGAGACGTGGTATTGGGCAGAAGCATCTCTGAATATGTGGAAATCATCTCCGGTGTGGAAGCCGGCGAAGAGATCGTGATCTCCGGAACTGAAAATCTGGAAGATGGCTCTTTGGTAAATATCCGGGATTAGGTGGCGCGATGTTTTCTGTAGCTAAGTTTGCGCTCAAATACTCGATTCTGGTAAACATGCTTACATTGGCAATCCTGATATTCGGATTGATAGCCATGGTGAGCCTGCCCCGCGAAGAATTTCCGGCGGTGGATTTTGGTACTACTCTGGTAGTGGTGATGTATCCTGGCGTCTCGCCGGCAGAAATTGAGCAACTGATAATTCATAAACTTGAGGTGGAACTAAGCGATCTGGATGATCTGGATTATATAGGCGCAACGGCTCAAGAAGGACGCGCTACGATTCAGGTGGTATTTAACACCGGAGTTTCGCCCGATGAAGCATTTGACAGGGTAAGCAGGGAAGTAGCCAAGATATCGGATCTTCCCGACGACGCACTGGATCCGGTAATCATCCGGCTGAGCATGCGCGAAGTAAATCCCATTGCCCAGGTTGCAGTAAGCAGCCAGGGCAACATGAGTGCCAAAGCCCTGCGGGAGATTGCCGAACGCCTGGAAGACGGACTTTTGGAAATTACCGATATTTCCAAAGTGGAGACAATCGGCGCCAGAGAACGTCAGATTTGGGTGGATGTTGATCAAAACAGACTGGATGCTTATGGCTTGAGCTTAAGCGACCTATCCGCTGCGCTGGGTGCCAGAAATCTGAATATGCCGGGTGGAATTGCGCGGTTTGGGAAACTGGAGTTTCTGGTGCGCACATTGGGTGAGTTCAACGATCTGGACGAGCTGAATGAGCTGATAATTATGTCCGACCCGCAAGGCAGATCCATCAAAATCCGCGATATCGCTACGGTTCGCGATACCCTGGAGAAGCCGATCTCGATCGCGAAGTTAAACGGTGAGGAATCCGTATCCATCTTTTTATATAAGAAGGGCAGTGGTAATATCATCTCCATCATTGACGAAGTAAAGGCATATCTGGCAGAATTTCAGAAAAGCCTGCCGGGAGTGGAGCTTAGCCTGAGGAACGACGGATCTCTGGATGTAAAAAACGGGATCAATGCCCTGGGGAAGAGTGCGGCAATCGGTATCGGACTGGTCTTCATCGCTCTGTTTTTCTTTTTGGGCTGGCGCAACGCGCTATTGGCATCCTTTGGGATTCCACTTTCAATTTTGATCGCCTTTGTGGTGATTCCCTATTTTGACATTACGCTAAACAACCTAACGATCTTCGGCTTCATCATCGTGGTGGGAATGGTGGTGGATAATTCTATTGTGGTTCTGGAAAATATCCATCGCTATCGGGAAGAAGGTTATTGTCACAAGGATTCCATTATCATGGGCGTGGATCAGGTGATCTGGCCGGTGTTTTCTTCCACCTTAACCACTCTGGCAGCATTTATGCCTTTGCTATTGCTGGAAGGGGTAATGGGTCAGTTTTTGGGAGTATTTCCGATTGTGGTATCCCTTGCTCTGTTTGGCAGTTGGTTGCAGAGCATGGTTGTATTGCCCAACAACGTATTTCAATTTGCCCGCAAGGAGCCGCGCAAGGAGGATCGCAGTACCCGCTTGATCCAACCTTTGATTCATCACTATCAGAAAGGGGCACAATGGGCGCTGAAACATCGGCAGATAACCATCTGGGGTACTTTTGCGCTGCTGCTGATCTCTTTTGGCATTTTGGGCTCGGGAGCTATCCAATTTGAATTCTTTCCTACCACACTTTCGCAAACAATCCGCTTGCAGGTTCAAACTCCGGTTGGTTCCAATATCGAAGAAACCAAAGCGATTGTGGAGGAAGTAGAAGAA
>CAZJJH010000275.1:0-1912 GCA_964546265.1 uncultured Candidatus Cloacimonadota bacterium | reverse complement strand
CAGGAATTTCCGGTTTATTGGGCATGTCCACCCTGATAAACACAATGCCTTCATCGCTACCGGCGGGTTTAAACCTGATGGTAGATATCTCACCGCTATGCAGCCCAATCCCGGTATACGATACTTCACAGCCGATAGTGTGTTTATATTCAGTCATTAGCTTTATCCTTCATTCTTTTTTGGAAATCCCGCAAGATATCGGGAAGATGTTTTTGCGCCACATAGACCCGTTTCATCTGGTTTGCGTCCGCTGCTGGAGTGCCAAAATAGCGTGAATTTTCCGGAATGTTTCCGGCTATTCCGCTTTGCGCCCCCACCATAGATCCGGAGCCAATTGTTATATGTCCCGCGGCTCCCACCTGTCCCGCCAGGTACACATAATCACCCACAACCGTACTGCCTGCCAGTCCAACTTGAGCACAGAGCACGCTATGACGGCCAATCTCGCAATTGTGACCTATCTGCACCAGATTATCGATCTTAGTACCCTGGCCCACAACTGTCGAGCCCAGAGTAGCCCGATCTATAGTACTGTTGGCACCTATCTCCACATCATCGTGGATCACCACATTACCTACCTGAGGTATCTTTTTCTGGGTTCCATCCAATACCAGATAACCAAAGCCATCAGCTCCCAATACCACCCCGCTGTGAAGCTCGCAGTTTTTACCGATCACGGTATCATCGTAGAGGCATACATTGTTGTGCAGTATGGTATTAGCACCTATTGAGACGTTTTCGCCGATTTTGCATCCGCTGCCTATGCGCACTCCCCTGCCCAATACGGACTTGGGGCCAATTACGCAATAAGCTCCGATTGCCGCTTCACCCTCAAAGCGAACGCCGGGATCTATAATCGCAGTGGGATGAATATCATATTCCACTGCGTTGGCATCCAGGCTAAGCCAGGAAGCAACTATTTGCATGAAGCTGAAATATGGCTTTGGAGATATCAAGAGGTTACGTCCGGCAAAGCGGGGCGCAAAATCGCTATTCGTAACGATCAAACCTGCCAGGGATTTTTTTACCGGCTCTACGAGGCGTTCTTGCTCGCAAAAGATTATTGATTTTTCATCTGCTTCATGAGCCTCGCACACGTTATCAAACGTGAGATCCTGCTTACCTTCCCAGCTTCCCGCACCCATGCTTATGATCCGGGCTGCGTCAAGAGCGAGTTTGAATCTTTTCATAATCAGGGCTTGATATCTTCAGGTTTGCTTTCGTTTCCAAAACCGTCGTTGAAACCATCCGTGAATCCGCCAAATCCATCAGGATTTTGATCTTTAAAAGGATCTTTTGGCTCTTCAAATCCGGGCTGTTCGGGTATATCCGCTGGTTTGATGGTATCCTTATTCAGCTCTTGCAATATCTGATCGGTAATATCAATTGATGGTGCAGCATAGAGCACCACGCCCATGCTCACATCCAGGATCATGGTAAATTTCTCGTCTTCGGCGATCTTGGCGATGATATCGTGAATCTTCTTAGTAAGCGGATCAATCAATTCTCTGTAGCGCTGTTCAGCTCTACCGTTTTCACCAAAATACTCTTCCAAAAGCCTTCCGGCTTCTTCCTTTTTACTGTTGATCTGGCCTTGAAGCTCGCGCTTACTTGCTTCGCTGATGGAAAGTCTGCGAATCTCATAATCACGTTCCATTTGTTTGATTTCTTCATCCAGATCACGAATCTGATTGGTCCAATTCTGTCTGTCCAATTGGAATAAGCGGGCTATCTCGGCGGCTTCGTTGCTATCCAGCAAGATTCTATCCGTATTCACGTAGCCCAGCTTGACATTCTGTGAGTAAAGGGCTGCCATGGATAGCAGTACGAGGATCAATATGCTGAGTTTCTTCATGTAATCTCCTTAAAATTCTTAGTCCTCAATCTTAAATATCGGATCGAGTTCTTTTAC
>CAZJJH010000274.1:0-1943 GCA_964546265.1 uncultured Candidatus Cloacimonadota bacterium | reverse complement strand
CATTTCTATATTATCTGAAAGGGCTCTCACCCAAGGATAGAATTGGCCTTGCCTTTGGATCTTATGGTTGGGGCGGGCAGAGTATACCGATCTTACACCAGCTTTTGGGGGATCCCAAAGAATGCGGTTTCGATATGTTGGAACCCATCAAGCATCAATACATTCCCTCAAAAGAGGATTTGAATATAATCAAGATAAAACTGGAAGAAAACATAAAAACAAAACTGGAGGAAAAATGATCAGCAAGAAAATGACCGAAGCCATAAACGAGCAAATCAACCGGGAATTATTTTCCGAGTACCTATACATTTCCATGCAAGCGTGGTTTGCAGACCAAAGCTTGGATGGGATGGCAAACTGGATGGATGCCCAGGGCAAAGAAGAACGCTTCCATGCCATGAAATTCTTCAATTATCTGGTAGAACGCGGGGCTCGGGTAAAATTGAAAGCGATCGCCGAACCGACCTATGAGTTCGAAAATCCGATGCAAGCCTTTGAAATGGCGCTGGAACACGAGAAGTTCATTTCCAAAAGCATCAATGAACTAATGGATCTGGCAATAAAAGAAAATGATCATGCCACTCGCAGCTTTCTGCAGTGGTATGTGGATGAACAGGTGGAGGAAGAATCCTCTGTGGATAGGATCGTAAATATGCTGAAGATGGTAGGAGATCGTGGACACGGTATCTTCATGATCGATCGTGAGCTGGGAAAACGAGTCTATACACCTGAAACAGCAAGTGAATAATAATAGCAGTAATACATAGTATTGGCACGGGGAGTTTTGTAGCGCAAGATTCCCCGTATTTTTATCAATATTTGCGGGAGGCAATATGCAAAACTGGAACTTGGACGATTTGTATGGCACGATTTTTGATTCTACTGTGGCGGCCATTGGCATTACCGATCTTCAGGGCAAATATCAGGTAGTTAACCCTGCCTGGTGCCATTTGCTTGGATATTCTGCCCAGGAAGCGAAGGGTCTTTATGTGAATGACGTTACTCCCGAGGAAGACAGATCCGGCAGCGAAAACAATTTCTCCCGCATAGTGAACCGGGAGCTCAGCAGCCTCAGGCTTAGCCGCAGATACCTGCGTAAAGATGGCAGAATCTTTTGGGCAGATCTACACGTATCGCCAATCATCGGCAAAAATAACGAAGTGGTGGGAATTGTCGGAGTCTTTGTGGATATCGACCGCCAGGTAGTGGCGGAGGAAAACCTGCAGGAAATGAATGCTCAACTTACTTTGGCGAATATCGAACTGCAACTGGCTATGGAGGATCTGAACAAACTTGCCCGCAGAGATGCTCTAACCGGGCTCTACAATCGCAGAGTGTTACAAGATATACTGGATCAGGAAATCCAGCGTGCCAGGCGTAGCAAGCGGGGAATGGCTGTCGCCCTGGCAGATATGGATGATTTTAAAAGTATCAACGATAGCTATGGACACGACGTTGGTGACATGGCTTTGCTAGAACTGGCGAGGGTGCTGCGCAAAGAGATTCGTACTACGGACTTTGTAGGACGTTGGGGCGGAGAGGAATTTCTGTTCATCTTTCCGGAGACTTCTTGCAAAGGCGCCTTACAAGTAATCGAGCGCGTCCGGCAGAGTGTAGAAAAGGTGAATCTGATTGCAGAGAATAAAGCAGTGCGGCTAAGCGTTAGCATCGGGCTTTCATATCATAGCGAAAATCATGATTCACAAACAATCGTAATCGAAGCCGACAAGGCGATGTATCAGGCTAAACAGGCGGGGAAAAACCGATGTGTCTTCTTCCAGAACTCCTGTTGACGGGTTCTTTGTTTATAATATACATATCTGTATGATATTCTATCTTGCACAGTTTTATATTGACAGAAACTCATCCGCACCGATTTTGCCTTCAGAGCGTGGGGCTATAGCTCAGTTGGTAGAGCGAATGGTTCGCAATCATTAGGCCAG
>CAZJJH010000273.1:0-1962 GCA_964546265.1 uncultured Candidatus Cloacimonadota bacterium | reverse complement strand
ACACATCTAAAGCGCAAGGCTAAGTATTTTGAACAAGAGCAGATTCTTGATGCCGGGCGCGAAGTGATTTGTTCTTGGAATGAGGCCATCAGCCTTTGTTTCAGCAAGCAGATTTACCCCTATGCCTTTGGCGTGTTTCAAGCCCCTCGTGTTACTTGGGATGAAGAAACCGGCCATGGTAATGCCTATTTCACCTGGGTATATGGCTGCCAGGCGGTGGAGCTTGAAGTGGAGGCAAAAACCGGGAAGATTACTCTGTTGAACATGGTTGCGGCTCACGATGTGGGCAAAGCAATTAATCCAGAGATGGTAAGAGGGCAGTTTTATGGCGGCATGGCTACTGGCGCAGGTTATGGGCTGATGGAGGAGTTTCCTCTGAAGGATGGCGCCGGCATTCCCACGAACTTTCATCAATACCGCCTGATGCGCGCTACTGACATGCCGGAAATGACGGCGATCATAGTGGAAAATCCGGACCCCAGTTCCCCTTCAAGAGCAAAAGGAGTAGGTGAACCAACTTTGGAGATTACCGCTCCGGCAATTGCCAATGCGATCTATCGCGCTACCAAACAAAGATATGTGGATCAACCCATTAAGCTGAGGAAATTATGATTACTGTAAACGGTGTTAACCACGAAATATCAGACGATTTGAAGAACAAGAAGCTTTCAGAGTGGATAAGAGAAGATCTCTCTTTAACGGGTACCAAGATAGGTTGCGATATCGGTGTATGTGGATCTTGCACAGTATTGGTAAATGACGTGGCAAAGCGCAGTTGTAAGCTGAAATTGCAAGATGTGGACAACTCAGAGATCACCACAATCGAGGGCATTAGCGCTCCAGATGGCAGCTTGCACCCCTTGCAACAGGCATTTATGGATGCAGGTGCGATCCAATGCGGTTTCTGCACTCCGGGGATGGTGTTATCCGCGCTGGCTCTGTTGTTGAAAAACCATCATCCCACTCGCTTAGAGATCCGGGAAGCGCTCAAGGGAAATCTGTGCCGTTGCACCGGCTATCAGCAGATAGTTGATGCCGTAGAGCAAGCCGCAGAAGTGATGTATCCCGCTGAACAGAAATAATTTGAACATAGAGGTAAGAAATATGCAAGAAATAACAAAGCGACTGAATGAGCTGGAAAGATTGAAGCCAAACCTGTATGGGAAAGACTTCCTGCTCACCTGGGAGAATAGCGTGGACAACCTGAAGGCAGTGATGCTGGTTGCCGAGATATTGCAGCTTTTACACAAAGAGAAGAAAGCTTGGAAGATCTTTGATTATGGCTTGGGGATCTCGATCTTTAGGGATAACAGCACTCGCACACGCTTCAGTTTTGCTTCGGCTGTGAATAGCCTGGGTCTGGCCCTGGCAGAATTGGATGAGGTAAAATCTCAGATCGCCCACGGCGAGACCGTACGCGAAACTGCGGCGATGATTTCCTTCCTCACAGAAGTGATCGGCATCCGCGATGATATGTATCCCGGAGAAGGGCACACCTATATGCAAGAAGTTGCAGACGCGGTAAGTGAAGGTCATGCCAATGGCGTACTTGCCCAACGCCCCACTCTGGTAAACCTCCAGTGTGATCTGGATCACCCCACCCAGAGCCTTTCGGACCTATTGAAGCTCAAGGACTATTTTGGAGGCTGGGAAGCTCTGAAAGGCAAGAAGATCGCCATGAGCTGGGCATATTCCCCTTCATATGGCAAACCCCTTTCTGTGCCCCAGGGAGTGATCAATCTTATGACCCGCTTTGGTATGGATGTGGTATTGGCTCATCCCGAGGGCTATGACCTTCTTCCGGAAACCCTGGATAGCGCCAAAGCTTTTGCCGGTAAAAGTGGCGGGAGTTTCCACCACGTACATTCGATGGCAGAAGCATTCAAGGATGCCGATGTGGTATATCCTAAATCCTGGGCGCCAATGGCAGTGATGCAGCAACGCACAGAGCTTTTGAAACAA
>CAZJJH010000272.1:0-2024 GCA_964546265.1 uncultured Candidatus Cloacimonadota bacterium | reverse complement strand
ATCGTTTAGCTCTTCATCATCGCTTTATAAGCTGAACTGACATGGTTTAGAAAAGGCTTGACAGGATTGAGCTTGCCTCAGAGCCTTACCCAAAGAAAAATAATCGGGATCGTTATGAGATTACATAAAGAGATATTGGCTTTATTAAGGCAGGAAGTGGTTCCCGCTATGGGATGTACGGAGCCGGCAGCGGTGGCATTAGCTGCGGCATATGCTGCCAGCGTATTTCCGGCGGATTTTGATGAAATAACAGTAAAACTGAGTCCTTCAATTCTGAAAAATGGCATGGGTGTAGGCATCCCGAATACCGGTTTGATAGGTTTGGAAATTGCAGTTGCTTTGGGTTTGCTAGTAGCAAAGCCTGAGAAAGAGTTGCAAGTTCTGGCGGATCTGGAGCCAGAGCAAATTGCTATGGGCAAAGAGCTAGCCGAAAAAGTAAAGATCGAGCTGTATCCCAGCGAAGATAAAGTATATATCGAAGTTCAGCTTCATAACGATAAGGACTATTCCCGTGCAATTTTGCGCTGGCGGCACACTTGGCTGTACAAGCTGGAGTTAAATGGGAAAGTTCTAAAGTATCAGGATATGGGTGCAGAAAGCGCGCCAAAGCTGATTCAAGCAGATAGATTTAAGTTATTGGATTACTTTGATTTTTGCCATGAGGTGAATTACGATACCCTGTTGACTCTGGATCTGGGAGAAAGCATCAATCGCAGAATTGCGGATTTTGGGCTTAGCGAAAACCTTGGCATGTCTGTGGGCAGAATGATAATGCAACAGATCGAAAATGGGCTTTTGGGCAATGATATTCATAATTTTGCTATGGCTCTTACCGCCGCGGCTACAGATGCCAGAATGAGCGGTTGCAACCTGCCTGTTATCTCGAATACGGGTAGCGGGAATCAAGGTCTTTCCATTACTTTGCCGATTATTGCGGCAGCGGAGAAACTGGGTAGCGAGCATGAGAAACTGGTTCGTGCTTTGGCTTTGGGACACCTGGTAAGCGTTCACATCAAAAATAAGGTAGGCTTGCTTTCGTGTCTTTGCGGTTGTCTTTCCGCGGCAGCCGGGGCAGCTTGTGGCATCGTGTATCTGCTGGATGGTGAATACCAGAAAGTAGAGTATGCCATAAAAAATATGATCGGCAATACCGCAGGCATGGTGTGTGACGGAGCCAAAGAAGGCTGTTCCTTAAAAGTTTCTACGAATACATCAGCGGCGGTGCAATCTGCACTGCTGGCAAATATGGGGCGTTGTATATCCGCGAACGATGGCATTGTGACTGAGGATGTGGACGAGACGATCGATAACCTGGCTGAATTTGTTAACTCCGGCATGCAAAACGCAGATTCTACCATATTGAATATTATGATAAACAAAAAGAACCATAAAGAGGCAAGAAATGGCTGAAAATCCATTTGTAGTAAAACTGGATAATACCCTTCCTCCGGATCCGGTGTTTGAAGCCGGTATCCGCAGAGCCCCGGATAGAGGGCTGAACCTGAGCAAGAGCGAGATCAAACAAGCATTGAAAAATGCTTTGCGCTACATCCCCATGGAGCTTCATCAAAAAGTAGCTCCGGAGTTTCTCAACGAACTAAAAACCAGGGGTAGAATCTATGGCTATCGCTGGCGACCTCAGGGATCCCTAAGAGGAAAGCCGATAGACGAATATACTGGAATTACTCAAGCCAGAGCTTTGCAAGTAATGATCGATAACAATCTGGATTTTGATATTGCCTTGTATCCCTACGAATTGGTAACCTACGGCGAAACTGGACAGGTTTGCCAGAACTGGATGCAATATCGCTTGATCATGAAATACCTGGAAGTGATGAATGAGAACCAGACTTTAGTGGTATCCAGCGGACACCCTGTGGGTCTTTTCCCTTCCCGTCCGGAAGCGCCGCGCGTGATATCTACCAATGGCCTGGTAGTTGGCAAATGGGACAACCCGGAAGATTTTAAGCGACTTACTGCTCTGGGTGTGGCAAATTACGGACAAATGACAGCCGGAGGCTGGA
>CAZJJH010000271.1:0-2071 GCA_964546265.1 uncultured Candidatus Cloacimonadota bacterium | reverse complement strand
TTTTCATACTTACATTTCTATACCCCGGGCGGGGCTTTGCAGATCAAAGCGAGGGACCGCAGGATATCTGCATGGTGAAAGTAGATTCCGGCAGATTCACTCACGAGCGAGGCAGTACCCATGTCTCGGCATTTATGATTTGCAAGCATGAAGTGGATCAAGAACTCTATGAATCCATAATGGGCAAAAATCCGGCGCAGGACTATGGAGTGGGCGCACATTTTCCCGTCTATTATGTTTCATACTACGATGCCATCGAATTTTGTAACCGGCTCTCTCTGGCAGAAGGTCTTAGCCCGGTATATACTCTGGCTGATCTGGGCTCCAATCCCCAGGATTGGCCCTGGGACTGGCAGCGGAATAAGAAGCTACTGCGCAAGCTGAGTTGCGATTGGCGCTCAGATGGCTACCGTTTACCCAGCGAAGCGGAATGGATGTATGCCGCAAAAGGCGGAACGCTGAGCCCGGAAGCAGATTACTGCGAGTTTGGGGGCACATCGATTGTATTAAAATCTGAGGCACCGCGTAGAGAACGGCCCAGCTTTGAAGAGGACAATAGCACTCCCGAAGATGAACTGCTCACCATATTAGACGAATATGCCTGGTTCGATTTTAACATGCATCAAAAAAAAGCAAAACCCGTGGGCAACAAGAAACCCAACCTCCTGGGCTTGCACGATATGGCTGGTAACCTCTTTGAATGGGTGTGGGATAGCTATGGTAAACTGCCCAGGGGTGAAAGCAGGGATCCCCGGAGTCCCGGAGGAACGGGGAAAAAGCTAATCAAAGGCGGCTGCTGGGATTCGGATTATTCCTTCTGCAAACTCAGCTACCGCAGTGCTGCGGATCCGCAAAAGATTTACGCCATTGTGGGTTTCCGGCTGGCGCGTTCGTTGAACTGATAGCCTGCTCCCCCTGCAACAGCAGGCTTTTCTTGCACAGTCTTCGCCTTATGCTTCATCCTTACTTTAGCATGCCTTTATGCTTGGATACTGCTACCACGGCAGCTTGATCCAGGGATAAAGCTATGCTGATACAGGGCTAAAGCATAAGGGAAAAGTAGAGAACGCCTCATCCGGCAGGCGGGATTTTTGCAGAAACTCCCTTTTTGTTTGACACAATTTGATATCTATCATTGTTTGCACCAAAGCACACAAACATGAGGATATATATGAAGATTTTAGTACTAAATTGCGGAAGTTCGTCAATCAAATACCAATTGATAGATATGGAAACCAGAGATTTGATGGCGGAAGGCATTGCAGAAAGAATCGGGGAAGATATCGCCCTGTTTACTTATAAAAGCCCAAATTTTACCAAGAAAAAACGCGAAATGGTGATAGAAAATCATGAAAAGGGTTTACAGCTGATTCTGGAAGCTCTGGTGGATCCCAGCTATGGCGTAATGCAGAGTTTGGAAGAGATTGACGCCGTGGGGCACAGATTGGTGCATGCCGGGGAACACTATTCCGATGCGGTGGTAATCACCGATCACGTAGTAGATGTAATGAAGGAATGTATTTCACTGGCTCCATTGCACAACCCGGCAAACCTGAAAGGCATAGAAGCGGTAAAAGCTGCCATGCCGGATTGCCCGCAGTGTGGTGTGTTTGACACGGCATTTCATCAGAGCATGCCCGCAGAAGCATATCTGTATCCTCTCCCGCTGGATTTTTACCACAAGCACAAGATTCGCCGTTACGGATTCCATGGAACCAGCCACAAATTTGTAAGCATCAAAGCGGCTGAATATTTGGGTAAGGATCTGAAAGAGCTGAAGATTATCTCCTGCCATCTGGGCAATGGTGCCTCTATTACTGCCATTGACGGGGGAAAATCCATCGATACATCCATGGGCTTAACTCCCTTGGAAGGCTTGATGATGGGCACCCGCTGTGGAGACATTGATCCCGCCATTCCGATTCATATGCAACAGACCCTGGGCTTGAGTGTGGACGAAGTAAATACGATTTTGAATAAAAAGAGTGGAATGCTGGGGCTTTCCCATATTTCCAACGATATGCGCGAGATAGAAGAAGAGATCTTGATCCACAAAAATCCCACTGCAATC
>CAZJJH010000270.1:0-2118 GCA_964546265.1 uncultured Candidatus Cloacimonadota bacterium | reverse complement strand
TTTTTCAGATTGGAAAAAAACAAGCGAGGATGCAATGCAAGAGCTAATCTACATTGTGGAAGACGAGCCGGATATTGCCGAATTGATCGCCATCAAGTTGCAAAGTGCCGGTTTTGACACCCGGATATTTTCTCAGGGGGCGCCGCTTTGGCCCGCTTTGGAAAGCCTGGTTTGCGATCTTTTAATATTGGATCTTATGCTTCCCGATATGGATGGCATCGAGATCTGCGCCAAGCTGCGGGAGGACATTCGTTACAAGGAATTACCGGTAATCATGCTCACTGCACGTGTGGATGTTCAGGACAAGGTATTGGGATTAAACAGTGGCGCGGACGACTATCTGGTAAAGCCTTTTGAGGGCAAGGAACTGGTGGCTCGTGTAAACGCGGTTCTGCGCCGTAGCGAGGCATCTCTGCAAAACCAGGATCTCTTTGTCCCGCCTGCCTTGAGGCTGGATATCAACCGCTTTGAAGCCGAAATCGAGGGCACGAGGCTGGATCTCACCAATACCGAATTTCGCCTTTTGAAACTGATGGTATCCAAGCCGGGCAGGGTTTTTTCCCGTTCTGCCATATTGGATCATCTGTGGGGCAACGACAAGATAGTAATCGAGCGCAGCGTGGATGTTCACATCAAAAACCTGCGCGAAAAATTGGGTGACTATGGTGTTTATATCCAGAATGTGCGCGGCGTAGGCTACTGCTTCAGCCGGGAGAAATAGTGGAAAAACGCAGTTTGAGCAAGATCCTGATCTTTCTGAACATCCTGAATCTGGCACTCTTGAACATCTTGCTTATCGCTGGAGCCGGAACCGGAGCCACACTGCTCATCATCGCCCTTAGCACTGCAGCCATTCTGCTGTATTCCCTGTTCTTGTTCAACCGGCAGATCCACCGCCTGAATGATGCAGCAAAAAGCATATTGGAAGGCAAGCAAGCAAGCTCCCTGCCGGAACTCTCTCTGGCAGAATTCAGTGAATTGGGCAGTTCGATAAACAAGATGCTGTCCCGCAAGGATCTCACAATCGGGCATCTGGCAAATCATCGAGAAGAACTAAGGCTGCTGATTTCTTCTAACGAGGATCCGCTTTGGGCTTTGGATCCGGAAGGAAAAGTGCTTTGGGCAAATGAATCCTTTTTTAAGCTGTTCCCGGATAAGAGCGGTAAGGATAAGCCCTTTTATTGGGAATTGATCCGGGATCCCTTTCTTCTGGATTTTTTGCGCAGCTTTCTGGGTGATGAAAATAGAGTGTTGCGCGAGTTTGTAATTGATGAGCATTACTATCTGCTTAGTGCTGTTGCAGATAGCAAGGTGCAACGCCGACTGTTTATGTTACAAAGCATTGATGCTCTGCGTGCCGCTCAACAGATGAAGCGGGATTTCATCGTGAATCTGGCGCACGAGCTACGCACTCCCTTAACCGCAATCAAAGGATTCAGTGAAGCCTTGGAGGATGAAGGCGCAGACAAGGAAAAATATCTGAAAATAATCCAAAACCATACCGATCGCTTGATCCGGTTGATCGTGGATCTGGAAGATCTGATCCGGCTAGAACGTGGCCCGGGGCCGGATATCAAGACAATTCCCCTGAAAGAATTTATGGGAAACATAAGCCTGATTCTAAAGCCGATGACGGACTCTGCCGGACTTTCTCTTCAGATAGAGAGCAGTCCCGCCGAAGCAGTGTGCAATTTTGATCCCTTCAAACTGGAGCAGGTATTCATCAATCTTGCCCAAAATTCCATCCGTCATACCCGGGAAGGAGGAATCCGCATAAATGCCTGGATCAATTCTGAGAAACTGCATATAGATTTCAGCGATACCGGAGAGGGCATCCCCACCGGCGATATCCCTCGCATTTTTGAACGGTTCTGGGTAGGCGAACGATCCCGCAACCGGGCAAAAGGGGGAACGGGGCTGGGGCTGGCAATAGTCAAACACATCGTGGCGATTCATGCCGGTTCCATCAGCGTGGAAAGTGAACCCGGCAAGGGTTGTAGCTTCCATATCGTTATGCCCCAAAAGCTTAAGCTAAATCCTGAGTGGAGATAGGAAGCCGTGCATCTGGATCCCAACATCCTGGTAAAAGAATATGAAGCGTTGGTGAAAAGCCTGGCG
>CAZJJH010000269.1:0-2138 GCA_964546265.1 uncultured Candidatus Cloacimonadota bacterium | reverse complement strand
ACAACATATACTTAACTCCTATGGGTAGCATGGATCTGCGGGGTCTGGCAATCTCCCGCCCCTATCTGAAAGACACATTAGCAGCCTTGGGCATCGAACCCATCAATTTCCGCAGTCACAAATACAAAAATGCGGGTAATATGTTCAGCGAGAGCGAAATGACAGCAGCTGAACGCGAAGTGTATGATTCCATTTTGCAAAGCATCTACGACCAGATGCTGGCTCAGATCAAACTTGGCAGAGGAGACAAGCTGCAGAAACCGGTGCAGGAGCTGATCGACAACGGTCCCTATTTCATCGCCGGTGATGCACTGAAGGAAGGTCTGATCGACGCTCTGATCTACGAAGACCAGCTTGGTGAAGAACTGGAAAAAGAATTTGGATTTAGCAAGAAAAGTAACCAGCTTACAGACTTCCGTTCTTATGATTGGTCCAAACCCAAAGAGAACCTGATTGCCGTGATCTATGCCAGCGGAAACATCGTAATGGGCAAAGGTATCCCGGGTCAGAAAATTGCCCATCAGAGTACTGTTGAGTTGATTCGCGCTGCCCGGAAAGACAGCAAGTATAAAGGAATCATCCTGCGCGTGGATAGCGGTGGCGGTAGTGCTCAGGCCTCGGATATCATTCTCAGGGAGATCAGCCTGGCTCAAACCGAAAACAAGAAACCCGTCGTAGTATCCATGGCAGGAGTAGCGGCAAGCGGCGGTTACTATATTTCTACTAATGCGGATCGGATCATTGCGAATCCCGCAACGCTCACGGGCTCCATCGGGGTCGTGGGCATTGTAATGAATGCAACCGAGATGTTCAAAAAGATCAAAGTTAACTGGAGCACTGTAAAAAAAGGTGAAAGGGCAGATTTGGGCGCTTTAAACAGAGCTTGGACTGAGGAAGAGAAAAATCTGTTTACCAGATCCATCGCCTATATCTACGACGATTTTGTGGAGAAAGTGGCTGCAGGTAGAAAGAATCTAAACGTAGAAGAAGTTCATGCCATCGCCCAAGGCAGAGTGTGGACCGGAGAACAGGCGAAAAACAACGGTTTGGTGGATGATCTGGGTGGAATTGACACGGCAATGCAGCATATGCGTGAGCTTACTGGAATCAAGGGAGAAATGAAGATGGCAGACGCTACCAGTTCACCCGAAGGAATAAATCTGGAAATCAGTAGTGGCTCGCTGCTAAAAGTACTGGGCATGGATGCGCTGGAAGTCGTTGCTGAAGATTATATCGATATCTACGAAATGTGGCAGGATTATCAGCACGAAAACGCCCTGATGATAAGCCCAGTGACAATCGAGACACTAAGTTTCTAAACTATACACAAGAACAAGGGTGGATTATCTCCACCCTTTTTTTGCTCATAACTTAAGAAACACAATCAGGTAGGGAGGTCTTCCCATTTTGCTAGCAGTTCTTTACGCTCATTTTCTAGCTCATTCTTCACCGTTGCCCAATCCGCATAATGATAGAGTCGAGTTATCTGAACAAGTTCACGACGGCTCATATGGATAGTAAAACCAATCCTACTCATCGTGATAGTCCCCGGATCCAGTCCGAGATCCCGAACGGGTGAAACGCTGACTATCCTGGTGAGGTCAACCGTCGTACCATCTTTGAATGTGTACTTCATACTATCTCCAGGATGATTAGTTTATGAGTGATATTTTTATACGCCCCCATATCTGGCAAGATAAATCTTTCAAAATTTGGATATTTTCAATTATCTAAGCCTTTAGTTATGCCTCACTTATAGTTACAAGTGTAGTCATATTGCATTTTTTCAATGTCTCAATGTTTCCACTCGCCAGTAACTATGATCCAGCAAGCAATTTTTTGGGATATGGATTTATAAATTCAAGTGAATAAATGTGTGGGGATTTTTCAATCGATGGCAGTAGGATAATGCTCTGGAGCACATCCTCCCCGCAAGGATCACTACAATACACTTGTGCTGGCTAAATACTGTGCCACGATTGGGCGCTCAAGAATCTATCAGGCCTTGAGGTAGAAAAGGATCGATTTTAAGTTCGTATTGTCGCGCTGGCGTTCAGAAAGGGAACCCCGTAAGAATAGATTCCAGCATTGGGCTACGGGATCCGGAGCAATCACATAGGTATTTCCCCAGCTGAATG
>CAZJJH010000268.1:0-2156 GCA_964546265.1 uncultured Candidatus Cloacimonadota bacterium | reverse complement strand
AAGGGGCAGACACAACAGTAACAGGCTTAATATTACAAGCATTCTTCTCATTTTTTTACTCCGTCTTGTGAAATACTATACATTGCTCCACCATGGATGATGGCATTATTTTCGAAGTTATCCGGGCGGTATTGGGCATAAACCACCAGGCTGGAATTGAGGGGGAGATCCTCTTGAAGCGTCAGATTGATGGGAATCTGGCTCAGATCAGCACCTTCCAGGGGGGTTCTACCCACAGCGCGCACCACATTGTGCAAGGGATCGCCCTGTATATTGGTCTGGCTTACATCGTCTGTAATAAGCACATAATTCAGATACACATCTTCCAGAGACAGATCATCCTGCAGAGTAAGGCTGATGATGGCGCTAAGCTCCCGGAGGTTTGTGATGGGCTCCAAAGATATCGTATAGATAATGGGGGTGTCCAGCTCCGCTTGTTGCGCGACAATTGCCTCATAATCTGCCAGAGCCGTGGCAGAGCTTCCATTCACCACAAATTGACCCTGAAACACTGCGGAAGGTGCCGGATTGTTGCCATAGTATTGATAGGTGTCGTTGCCGGGCACCAGGAGTTCCATCATGGTATGATGCTCCAGATAGATGAAATTGTTGTATTGCTGTTGTAATTCATGGAGTTTGGCTTCCGCCGGAGGGCAATTTGGGCAGGTGCGGAAAGTGAAATACTCTGCGATTACCATTTGTTTGGTCTCCTGGATGCAGACCTTGTTGCCCTCCAATACCCAGTAATTCCCGCTAATCCAGCGCATCTGCTCGCCATAGAAGCTACTATCTGCGAGTACGGTTTCTCCCTGTAAGATCTTAAGTTGCCAATTCAGGAATCCGCCGGCGTTGTCCGGATTTAAAGCATAGTCCAATTCGTTTACTTCAAAACGAATTCCTTCTTCTGCCAGAAAACCGTAATACCAATCCATGCGCTCGGCACGGGTGATGCCGTTGTGCCGGTAGTCTTCGCTATAGATTTCCAGCAGTGGGCTCATATCTTCTGCGCTCGAACTTTCCAGGGCTTGCCGCAGGTTTGCGGTGATAACATGCTCCTGTGGCGTTTCGGGCTCGAATGAATGCTCAAAGCGATCGCAGGCTCCCAAAAACAGAAGCGCCAGAGCACCCAGAATTATCGTAAATCTCATATCAACCTCATTGCGGGATCTTGTTTAAGGCATCCCGAATCATGCCTTTGCTAAGGAGTTCCGGGAATATCACGGGCTCTTCGCCGGGAGTGTAAAGTGCATTGAAAGGCACTCCCAGTCTGTCGTGAGCAGTAATCCACTCCATCAGAACGGGATCCTTCTTAGTAAAATCGCCTTTAAGTAGTACCACTTCATTCCTGGCAAATTCATTCATGATGTCTTCGGTAAAAAGCACTGTCCTTTCATTAGTTTTGCAATTTTTGCACCATTCTGCGCCGATATCCAGAAACACACTTTTGCCATCCGCCTGAAGTTTGGCGATCAATTGCGGGCTAAATACATACCAGCCCTCGGGAGCATGTGGAGATTGCAGCATTTCATCGCCAACCGGTGCCGCCACTTCCAGCGCCATATGTTCTTCCTTGATGGGCAAGAAATACCAGGATGCCAAAGCGATAATGAGCAGCGCTAAGATACTGAAAATCCATTGCGTGGCGCGGCTGTATTCAAAACGAACAAATCTGCCATATAACCACAAGGCAAAGGCAAGGACAAGCAGATATTGCAAAACATTTACCAGATATGCCCCGCCGGTAAGTGCTAAAGTGGTTTTCAGCATCGTATATACCAGCCACAAGAGCACGAAGCCCATCAGTTCCTTGAAGAGCACCATCCAATCTCCGGGTTTGGGAATAATTTTAAGCGCTTTGGGGAAGAAGCCGATGAGGATGAAGGGAAAGGCAAAGCCCAAGCCAATGAGCAAGAAAAAAACCATAATCAATACAGGGCTGAGCCTCATGGCAAAAGGTAATGCCGCCCCCAGGAAAGGCCCGGTGCAGGATATCGCCATCAAAAAGGCAAAGATGCCACCGAAGAAGCTGCCGCCATAGCCGCCCCTGGAACTTGCTTTATTTGCAGTGTTCATCCCCGGAGCAGTGATTTCAAACAGCACCAAAAGTGAGAGCGCAAAGACAAACACAATAGCCAAAAGTGCTACCTGGAAATATG
>CAZJJH010000267.1:0-2165 GCA_964546265.1 uncultured Candidatus Cloacimonadota bacterium | reverse complement strand
ATCTGGAATGGTACCGATAACAACAACAACCCTGTATCCTCCGGTGTCTATTTCTATAGAATGAGTTCCGGTAAATACAGCTCATCCAAAAAAATGATCATGATGAAATAAGCTTGTAATAAGCTGAACATCAAGCATATCCGGCTCCTGTAAAAGGGAGCCGGCTTTTTTTATCGTGGCTGCGGCATTTAGCTGCACATTTTTTAATAATACGCGCCTGGAAGACGCATCTACAATCTATCCCTGATGCACTGCCTTAATATTGTCGCACCTTTGTCGCCGGATTTTCGTGTCGTCACAGCATTATCCAAGGGCGAAGCTTAGCTAAAGTTCAGACAAAGCATTGGGGAATGCTTTAGTATCATCCCCGGTATATAAAAAAAAATTAACAAATCGCTAAGCGGAACAGGTTCAAGATGATACAGCGTTGAATCTCAAATCTTATAATCTCATATAACGATTACATCTTAATAAAAAGCAGCATCTTAGCGTTTTATATCCGAGATTGCGTCTTTATCTTCTTGTCTTTTCATGGCTTGACAAAAAAAGGGAGCAGAGATTTCCTTCCTTTGGAGCTTGAGAATATGTTCTCAAGATCAGTCAAGCCTTTGCGGGAGAAAAAGAAAGAACAGCGTGGATAAGTTGTGGATAAGTTCGGGTATATAGCTTGCAATATTGCCATGCAGTTTGCATAAGTATTTGATTTTAGGAGTACATACGGATCAATCCTGGCTTCCGGAAAGGGTTTTGGCAGATTGTGGATAAATTTATAACTCTAAAGAGGTTAAAAGCACATGGATCAGGATATTTGGCAAAACATTTTGGATAAGCTGGAACAGAATATCAACGAACAGAGTTTTAAAACGTGGTTTTACGATACGAGACTGGTGGATATGAGCGATAGCCAGCTCGTGATACGGGTGGCAACTCAATTCAGTGCAAATTACTTAAATCAAAATTACAAAGAGGTGCTTTCGGAGATATCTTTTGGGCTTTATGGCAGGCGTTACGACATCAATTTCATTACTCATCCCTACCGTGCCAACAGCGATAAGAGCGCTATTACGGATTATAGCGACAAAAAGGTAAGCCTGAATGCCCGGTTGAATGACCGCTATAATTTCGAAGAATTTGTAGTGGGTAAAAACAACAACTTTGCCTATTCTGCAGCCAAGGCGGTGGCGGAATCCCCCGGATTTACTTACAATCCTTTATTCATTTATGGAGAGAGTGGAATGGGCAAGACCCATCTGATGCAAGCAGTGGGCAATTTTGTGGTTCAGGAAGGGCGCAATTGCAGCATCTATTATACTACCAGTGAAGCATTTACCAACGAAATGATCGAGAGTATCCGCGCCAATAAGATGAGTGATTTTCGCGCAAAATTCCGCAAGGTGGATCTGCTTTTGGTGGACGATATCCATTTCCTTTCGCGCAAGGAAGGAACTCAGGAAGAATTTTTCCATACTTTTAACGCTCTTTTTGATAATAAAAAGCAAATCGTGCTAACTTCAGACCGTCCGCCCAAGGACATTCCGGATCTGGAAAACAGGCTGGTAACCCGTTTTGAAAGCGGTCTTCTGGCAGATCTAAAGAATCCTGATTTTGAAACCAGGGTAGCGATTTTGCGAAAGAAAGCAGAGCCGGAAAACATCGCTCTGGCTGACGAGGTAATAAATTTCATCGCGGACAACATCCTTTCTTCTGTACGCGCACTGGAAGGATCGCTGATCCGCATTCTGGCATATGCCTCTTATAACAAGCTGAATCCCGAGGATATCGACGCAGAGATCGCCAAAACGATTCTGGCAGATATGATCAGCGAAGTAAGCCGGGAGATATCTTTGGATGCCATTACAGATCAGGTCTGCCGCACATATCAGCTTACCATAGAACAGATCATGGATAAGAGCCGCAAACCAAATGTGGCATTTCCGCGTCAGGTAGCAATGTATCTGGCAAATCTATTGATTCCGGCGCTTTCTTTGAAGGATATCGCCCAATACTTCAATCGCAAGGATCACACCACGGTATTGCATGCCAAGCGCATGATCGAGAATCTTTTTCGGGAGGACGAGACTTTTCGTTCGATGGTGGAATTGATGATCAAAAACTTAAGTAGTGGTAAAAAGTGACCCCAAAAATGTTTTGCTCTTACCTATCCC
>CAZJJH010000266.1:0-2173 GCA_964546265.1 uncultured Candidatus Cloacimonadota bacterium | reverse complement strand
ATCGAGCGATGTCGTTCCAAGGTCTCATTCAGCTTGCTTTGAACAATCTTAAGGTCTTCTTTGTCGGGAATGCGCACACGCACATGCCCCCGCAGATACCAGTCCTCCTCAGAACTGGCATAGTCCTCTTCATCTTGGAACCATAGAGAATAGTGATCGTGTCTCAAATGCAGATTAGGCTCAAGCTCCGCAAACACTCCGCTGATAAAATAACGGGGGGTTTCTCCCACATAGACTTTCTTGCCTACAGGATTGACATCTCCAAAGAATTTCTTGGAAAAGCTCTCGCTAATCAGGATACCGTTGCGGTCAGTCAGCAGAGAATCCGGATCCCCATAGATGATATCCATTTTGTAGTGCTTTGGAAAATCGGCGGAGACGTAAACTTTTTCTTCCATTTGGAAGGGCTTTTCATCACAGCGCAGATTGAGAGCTATCACACTGGGCCAATATACGATGTGATCCTTAACCTCCGGAATATCACGTAGTAACATGCGCGCTGGGGGGATATAAAAAGAGGCAGAAGCGTGTTCACCCAATTCGGGGTGCACTTCGCTGTATCTAAGCCGATACCACTCCTCATGATTCTCCACTTTTTTATCATAATCCAGATAGAATCGGGTATAGGATACCAGATGCCCAACTGCAGCCAGGCTGATAGCAAGCCCCAATATTGCAAAGGAAAAGCTGAGTCTGCTTCGGGTTAACTGCCTTAAAGCCATGCCAATGTGTTTGAAGATCACTTCCCCTCCATAATTCGAACATAGTCTCTATCTTTCAGAGCTTTGTAGGAAGAAGTAATCACGACCTCACCTTCTTGTAGCCCTTCAAGCACTTCTACTTCGCGGATGTTACGAAAACCCATACTTACAGCACGCCGGGTAGCTCGATTCCCATCCTGATGCAAAACATACACCCAGTGTCCTCCGCCATCACTCAGATATTGTCCTTGAGGCAAATACAATACATCATCCAAACTCTCCGTGATTATCTCTATTGCTACAGACTGCCCGGATTTCATTGTCCTTGGGATATCTCCCATGATATCCACCTGAATCTTATCATTGGCGAGGCGAGGATGAATTTTGGCGACCCGAAGCATCACTTCTTCACCCTGATGGCGAATTCTTACTGGTGCCCCCTCAAATAATCTGCCTAGGTAGTATTGATCTACGCTCCCTTTCAGGTAGTAGCGAGTGTCATCCTCGATCACTGCCAAAGGGCTTCCTGTGGCGATGATCTGGCCCAACTTCAAATCTAACTCGGTGATCTGCCCACTCATAGGAGCCTTTACATCCAGTTCATTAATCCGGTTGCGGATCTGCTGTAAACTTAATTGCAGTTGCTTCACCGCTCCTTCTAACTGCACAATTTGTTGCTCTCTAAACAGCGAGTCCGTTCGTGCATCTTCCAGCAAATACTCATATCTGGTAGTCGCTATCTGGTAGTCTTCATTAGCCAATACATACTCTTCTTCAGAGATATAACCTTGGCGTTTGAGTTCCATTTTCTGGCGATACTTTCGCTGTTCTCTGGTCAAGGCGTTTTTAGCTTCAGCAATTTTAAGCTTCTGACTTTGCAAACTCTGATTGTTAAGGATGCGAGCGTTATTGAGATTGTTTACCTGATCGGTTACTGCTGCTTCTTGCGCAAGTAGATTAAGCCTCAAGTCGTCGTTACTGAGCTTCAGGATAGTCTGCCCCTTTTTAACATACTCTCCAGGCTGAAAATATATGGCGTCTACTCTGCCCCCAGTCATCGCCTCTACCCTATATGTACTGAGCGGAGTGACTATTGCATCTGCGCTGAATGAACCTTGCATCTTACCTCGTTGAACTTCAGCGGTTAGAATTTCGCTTTCACGGACAACTGCACTTTTAAGACGCTTGCCAAGCCACATTTGGCCCACTGCCAGTAGAATAAGAAAAACCACTATCATCGAAACAATTTTCAGCTTCTTGCGTAATCGTTCCTTAGCCGGAATCTCTCTATCCATCAATACCTCATGCATCCTATCTATATAGTTAACTCACTATGTCTTTCTTATGTTGCAATATTTGTTCCACCCCCCCCCCCTATTTTGGCAATTGTTTATATTTCTAACAAGTTTTTCCGTCCATAGGCACCCAGTTCCACATTCATGCCCATGGGATCTTCAAAAAATACGACACAG
>CAZJJH010000265.1:0-2179 GCA_964546265.1 uncultured Candidatus Cloacimonadota bacterium | reverse complement strand
GTGCAACAGCGAAAGCCGGAAATCTCCAAGCGCGGCTTCGGCATTCAGATAAGCAAAATCGTTTACTTCCGAATTCATAATAATGCTACCGCTGATGGAATTTGCCAGCTGAAACCTGCCTCTGCCCAAAGCTACGCGGATGCAGTCATCCTCATATGCCATTTCGCCACTAAGATTGTCCAATTGGATGTGTTTGGAGAATCTCTTATAATATCCATCTATCAAGGGATCCATTTGAGCCGCATCGAGATCTCCGTAAAAGGCTCCGTTATACCAATCCGTCTTGAGCCGAAAATGATCACCGCTTTTGGCAAACAGCTTCCAGCCTTTGTACCAGAATCCGTAATCCCCGCTGGGGATAAAATCTGCCTCATAGCCGGCATAGATATTCAGGTCTGCTTGCAAGAGGGGATGGCGGTAGCTGATGAGGTCGTGCTTTTTGTAGCTTTGGGTAAATACATCTCCTAAAGCATCAGTAAAACTGTTGAGGGATTTCAGAGGATGGCTGAGACCATCCTGCTCTGCCTGAAAATTTGCAGCTTCATAGCTGAAGGGTGGCGCCAAAAATCCGCTGAGAACCCGGCTTTTTAGCCTTGGGGAAAAGGCTGAAGCGTGGTTTTGAGCCGCTGAGCGCAGCGGGAACAGGTAGATCAATACGAGCGCCGGAATCAGATACTGCGGCTTAAATTTTGTCTTCATCATCGATCCCGCCGGTGAAGTGTAACCTGCGAATAATCTGATCCACTTCCTGGAGGCTGATTTTCAGTTCCCGGGCAATTTCCTTATTGGTCCAGCCATCTGCCAGGAGCCGGTTTACCATGCGTGAGATGGTTGCGGTGTCCATTGAGAGGCTACTTTCCTGGATGCCGGATTGCCAGTTTCCCACCTTTTGCCGCTTCTTTCTGAAGATAAGATACAAGACCACAATCAGCAGAATAAAAGCAAAGGAAATCACAAACAATAAGGGATAGTTCCATGCCGCTTTTTCTGAAGTATGCGGCAGGGGAGCGGCGGGTGCTTGAGCTTCGACGGGAAAATCGTATACTACGGAATCCGGTTCCGGCTTAACCGGCTCTGTAGCCAAGGGCAAATCAGGCTCAGTTTCGATGGATGGCTCTTGCTCCGCCTGATCTGCACCCAGAAGTGCTTGTGCTCTGGCGTAGTAAGAGCTTTCGGGAGGAATTTTGGCAAGCTTTTCCTGAGCTCTTGAGCTTTCCCGCTTGATGAGCAACTCTGCCCAATAATACCACAGATCCCAGTGATTGGGATAATCCACCACCAGCCGGCTGAAATCCTTATCTGCCGCTACCCATCTGCCCTTATCGCTATTAAAGCGGGCAATGGCGAGACGGGATGCTTTATCTGCGGATTTTTTGTAAAAATCTATCACCAAAGATTTACTTGCGCTAAGCCTCATGGTATAAAAGCCAAGCTCCTCCGGGCTACTCACCATAAGGCCTCCTTTTTCCGGCTCCAGAGAGCTGAGAAAGGTTTTGGATAGGTCATGGCGGGGAATCTTGCCATCGAAACGGGGAATACCGATGTAAAAACCATCAGTGGTTTCTTCCACAAGGAAATCTGTATCCCGATCTACATCAAACACCAATCTGCACACGGAATCGTAATACTCTTTGGCGCGAATGTTCAATATCGATGTGGCAAAAAGCATGGAGTTGCCGAATATCAGCAAGAAGACTAACAAGCGTTTCATAAAAACTCCCGTGAAAGATTATAGGACAGTGGTTTGCTGTTCCGGATTGATGATCTGAACCGTATCAAGCGCTATTTGGAGTTCTTCGTTTGTAGGAATCACCAGGATGGTTACCGGTGAATAAGGCTGCGAGATGATTCCCGCTTCTCTGCCTACTTTACGGTTCTTTTCGTGATTGATGTGGATTCCGATGTTTTCCAGCCTACTGCAAATACGCTCACGCATTTTTACGGCATTTTGGCCGATCCCCCCGGTAAACACGATTCCATCGAGCTTGATCAGGTTTGCTGCGTAAGCTCCGATGTATTTACGGATGCGATAGGCATAGGTTTCCAAGGCTTCCTGCGCATTGTCATCACCTTTCTCCGCTGCAGCTTCAATATCTCTGAGATCGCTGGAAACTCTGGAAAGCCCCAGAAGTCCGCTCTTTTTATTCAGGATATTATGTAAATCGTGAAAATCAAATCC
>CAZJJH010000264.1:0-2182 GCA_964546265.1 uncultured Candidatus Cloacimonadota bacterium | reverse complement strand
CACGATCAAAACCAGCTTCTCATTCCATGTTTGAAAAACGGGGGGATGTGAACATCTCGTTAAACTTGACAAAAAGTCTTTGGATATTTTCCTGCCTCTTAAGCCGAGTATTCAATGCTAAACTATTTTAGCAAGCTTGGATACCGATAGGGTATGGCGGGAAACGGCCATGCCTCCCACTGGAAAGGCTGATGGAAATCCATCCGCCTCCAAAAAAATAATGGAGGTTAGAACCTTGAAAAAGTACTTATTGGTACTGCTTGTTACTATTGTGCTCCTTGGAATCTCTGCCTGCAGCGAAGACGACAATAGCACAGAGCCCAGGATTTTGGGCTATCTTTTGGATCAATTTGTGGACCTGGCCACAGTGCAGGAAATCACCTACCCCAGCGAAGGAGATCTTATTGATTTTCGTATGCTTTACAATTATGAGATCGTGGCGGAAGATGGTTACAGTCCCCGACAACGGGAAGACACTGCAGGTTACGACCTGTATTGGGATACATTCAAAACAGGGTACATGGTTCCTGCTGATGAATATCGTACCCGTTTTCTGGATGAAACTACTCCCGGCGCCTTTGATGTGAAGAATGCTGCCACTATTCGCCTGTATCGCAGGATTGTAATCGCAGATAGCTTGGGAAACAGCTATTACAAGGAACTGGGTGCTTTACCGGTTTATACCATCCAAAATTGGGTTAATGAAGAGGAAGCAGCTGTTAAGCTAAGCGATTTGATCGCCGGGCATCAGGACTTCAGCACAGTAAAATTGATAGCATCAGATGGTTATAGCAAAGAATACAGCCCGGAAGAAATTGCCGATGGCTACTATCTGTTGGAAAGCGAAAGAACCACCTTCCCTACCTTCAATGATGATATGCAGCCCAGCCAGAAGAGGTTTAAATACGTAGATAAAATCGAGCTGGATATCAATTTTGGCGCGGCAATACCCCAATATGAAAATGCCGAAAACTCCAAGAGTGACCTCCAAATAGCGCTCCCCGATCTGTATGAGAGCTATGAGGCAGTGGAGTTGGATCTAACCGACAATTGAAGCAATACATCTTATTTAGCATGGGGATAATCCTCCCCATGCTAATTTTTGCCAATCAAGACCCTGCTGTAAGCCGTGCGGATTCTTTGAAACAGTATCACCTGCACCCGGTAAGAGTGATAGCCGAAGGACCGCAATCCAGCATTGGAGCGGTACAGATCATCTCGAAAACTCAAAATCTGGACAGCATCTCAGAATCCATAAAACAAGCTCCGGGACTGAGCCTTACGTATGGATCCAGGGATGAAAGCAATCTAAAAATCCGCGGTTTTCGTAAGAATGAAAATCTGGTAATGGTAGACGGTCGCCCTTTAAACAGTGGCTACTTTGGCAATGTAGATTTATCAAAGATTTTAGCGGACGATATCGAAGAAATCCGCATCGTGAAAGGTCCCGCATCAGCTCTATATGGAACATCCACAATGGGCGGAGTAGTAAACATCATCACCAAAAAGCAGGATCATTACCTTAGCTTAGAAAGCAGGAATTCGCGCAATCTGGTAAACTCGCAACGGCTTTCCTCCTCTATGGGAATTGGGAATTTCCGTTATAAGCTGAGCATAATGCGGGATGAGAGAAGGCCCTTCCCTCTGGCAGAGGATTTTGAACCCACTACTTTTGAAAATGGTAAGTTGCGCGACCACTACTATCAGGAAGCCTGGCAGGGAGATCTGGGTCTGGATTGGATATTGGGAGATCTGCACGAATTGGGATTAAGTAGTGGCTTTTCTTATATTCCATACAAAAAGATTGCCTCTTCCATCTATGCCATGGATTTTGGAACCTATAAGGACATGTTTCGCGCCAATGCGGGACTGAGTTTTGATTTTTTCAGTTCTCTTAGCACAAACATCAGGGGGCAGCTATATTTTGATGCCGCCGGCGATACTTTTGAGCGCTTCAGGGATCCTGATCACCAGTTATTGGAGCTTTCCTCCCGCATGGAATCCATCAATATCGGAATTGCCCCGGTCTATGAATGGCGAAGCAAAGGCTTTCTGAACACAGGAAGTAGGATCGAATATCGCCGGGTAAACCGCAAAGATAATGCTAACTATAGTGACTGGACCGACAATTATGCCCTTGTCGGGAGTGTCTTTAGCCAATATGAGCGTGATCTCAGCCCTC
>CAZJJH010000263.1:0-2190 GCA_964546265.1 uncultured Candidatus Cloacimonadota bacterium | reverse complement strand
GGATAAGGATATCAAAAAAGCAATTCAAAAGATGAAGAAGATAAATGAATTCCTTACCATGCTGCCCGGATTGAACTGTAGCGCGTGTGGCAGCCCAACCTGTTATGCTCTGGCAGAGGATATCGTATTGGGCAAAGCTTCGCTGGACGATTGTGTGGTGCTGAAACGCAATAAACCCGACGATGACGACGAATAAAACAATAAGGATATAAAGATGATCAAACTTAGCGACTATATCAGCAAGATTAATGGCAAGGTTCACACACCTGCCATAGATCCGGATAAGATTGAAATCAGTGGCGCGTATGTAAGCGATATGCTAAGCGATGTGATGGGCTCTGCCAAACCGGGTCAAGCCTGGATCACAATAATGAAGCACTTGAACGTGATAGCCGTAGCCTCAATGACCGGGGTTCCGGTAATAGTTTTTTCCAAGGGAAACACTCCGGATGCAGCGGTCTGCGATAAAGCCCTGGAAGAAAGCATCTGCTTGATCAGCAGTGATCACGATACTTTCACTCTCGCCGGTATTCTTTACGGTATGCTGGACAACTAAACCCGGTAATAATGCGCGATATTAGCGCCGATCTTCACATTCATAGCGTGTTATCTCCCTGTGGAGGCTTGGAGATGAGCCCCTCAGCGCTGGTCCCCCGGCTTAAGGAACTTTGGATTACATGGTTTGCCATTACGGATCATAACAGCATGGCAAATTGCCCTGCCTACGAAGCGGTGGCAAAAAAGCATGGTCTTTCCTTCACCTGGGGGGTGGAAATTCAAACCATGGAAGAGGTTCATCTATTGGCATATTTTGATTCTCGGGAAGCAGCTGTTCAATTTGATGAAGAGCTGTATAAGTCCTTGCTGCCGATAGAAAATGACCCTGAATTCTTTGGGGATCAAGTAATCATTGACGAAAATGAGAACATTTTAAGAGTGGAATCTCGTGCCTTGATAAATTCCTCAGTGTGGGACGTGGCATTTGCAACGGAACAAGTTCAGAACTTTTCCGGACTTGCCATCCCTGCTCACGTGGATGCCCAGGTAAACAGCATCCTCTCCCAATTGGGGTTTTTACCAGCATACCCCGTCTTCGAGATCTTGGGGATTACTGCCAATCTGGATCTGGCAGATTTTACCCATGAGCACCCTGAGCTGGCGGAAAAGGCCTTTTTAAGAGCCAGCGATGCCCATTATCTGGGAGACCTGAAAAGCTCACTGTGCAAGCTTCACATCCAAAAAGCGAACCTACAAGAGCTCTTACTGGCTGCCCGCAGGGAAGACGGCAGATACATTTACTATACTTAAAAATTGAATATAGACAAGGAGGAGTTATGGCTGCCATAGCTCAGGACACAAACAGGCTTTACGATCGCCTTGCTGAAGCAATTGAAGAAAAGAAGGATCTGCGCAATCCGCTGATCGAGATTTTAAGAATTGCTCAAGAGATTTTTGGTTACCTGCCCATCGAGGTTCAGGAATTCATCGCAGAAAAGATGAACATCCCCGCCAGCAAGATATATGGCGTGGTTACCTTTTACAACTTTTTCTCGATGACCCCCAGGGGCAAATACACTTTGAACGTGTGCACCGGAACAGCGTGCTTTGTGAAAGGAGCACCTCGTTTGATTCAGATGATATCTGATGAACTGGGCATTGAAATGGGCGGTACTACTGAGGATGGTCGTTTCACCATGAGTGCCGTGCGTTGCGTGGGAGCCTGCTCTCTGGCGCCAGTGTTTGTTATCGGTGAAGACACCTTCGGACGCGTCGATAGCAAAGATAAAATCAAAGAGATACTAGCCCGTTACGAGTAGATAGAATGCAAGATATCTCATTGCACCTCTTAGATATTATTGAGAACTCCGTACGCGCGGAGGCAAAATATGTAAAGGTGCGCGTGATCAACAATGTAAGCAAAAACCGTCTGCGAATCATCGTGGAAGACGATGGCTCCGGAATGGATGCGCACACTTTGCAAAAAGCTCAGGATCCCTTTTATACATCCAAAGAGGAACGCGTAAAGAAGGTGGGACTGGGCATTCCGCTGTTTAAGCAAAATGCAGAGCTCGTGGGTGGCTCGTTCAAGATGGCAAGTGAGCCGGGTTTCGGAACAGTGCTCACGGTGGATTTCCCTTTGGATCACATCGACAGAATGCCGCTGGGAAATCTCAAGGATACACTTTTGGG
>CAZJJH010000262.1:0-2214 GCA_964546265.1 uncultured Candidatus Cloacimonadota bacterium | reverse complement strand
GTTGCCAGCACAAATGCCAGCTCCTGAGTGCCGGAAGCGCCGGCGGCTTCATACACGGTACCATCGATGATGAACGCTGCCATCTTGGGGGCTTTGCCGACCCTGGTTTGAACGTCTCGCAAGACCTTTTGCCACAGCTCGTCCAAAGGCATGTCCGTGGCTCCCTTGCGGGCAAATTCACCGGTAGGATCAAAACCTATCGCGCCTTCCAGCTCGCTAAGATCAATCCCGTTTTGGGCGCAATGCTCTTCCAGCATAGCAAAGATATCATTATCCGCCATATCCGTCTGAATAAACAGAGGTGCGGCTTTGAGGTCGATGCCTTGCAAAATTGTACTGAAACCAGCAGCGTCCGGAATGTCGATCCCCAGAGGATCATCAGAGTGTTTCAGACGCAGGTTGATCATACTCAGACCCCGATTCAGGGCTTGCAGCAATTCATGATTTAGCGCTTGCGGATCCGGATTGGCATGGCTTTGAGCTACTTTCCAACCTTCCTTGAGCTTTTTAAGAGGATCGTTGCCCCGCTGATAGGGACTGCTGCCGGGCTGGGCATCCGTAAAGGGAATGTCCTTGATGTCCTCAAGATTGTAGATTGGCTTCAGGCTGATGCCTTCATAGGTCTTGGTGTGCATAAGTTTGTCATAATCGCCGCCCTTCAGGCTCTCGATTACCATTTTTTTCCACTCTGCCATATCGGGCAGGGGAAAATCCTTGTTCAGGTTCAAATGCTCTTTTGTTTCCACGAGTTTGAACTCCTTATCTTATTCTTTTATTAAAGCTTGAATGGGCTTCATGCCGGTTGCACTGCGGTTTTCGATCGCAGAAAGGATCGCTCCGCCGCCGGTGAAGAAATAATATCTCGGGTTGTTTTGCGCTTGAGCAAAAACGCCGGGGAGGTAAGTGCCAAAATCCTGGATGGTATCGCCGCCGCCAAAGAGCTTCACGGCCTTGGAATTGGCATCTATCAACCGATACATCGCCATGGTTCCTTCCGGAAAGAGTGCGGTATAACCCATCACAGCATTTACGAATATCGTGCCGGCTCCGTTAAATACTTGTTTGATCTCATCCAGTTCAAATACATCCGGATCCGCGTCCAGGATGTAGCCGATCTCCTCGCTCTGATCCCAATCCTTCAGATCCGATATCCGGTATGCATCCCAATTATCTTCAGTACGCTCCTGAATGCTGTTGCACAGTACCACCGAGGGTAGCTCTACTATTTTGGATATATTTTCGCCGCTATCTTCAATGAACTTACGCGCGGCTGCCACATCATCTTCCGTAAGACCGGAGATGTTTAAACCGTATTTTGCCGCCAGATATGCGTTGTAAATTACACCACCCAATACAAGGTGATCCGCAATATTCAACAGCGCTGCCAAAGGCCCGATCTTGGTATCAAATTTGCTGCCTGCCACTACTGCCACCAAAGGACGCACCGGCTCTAACACCTGATCCAGATTCGAGATTTCCTTTTGCATCAAAAGGCCCGCGTAAGAAGGCAGGTATTGGCTGATATGATATGTGCTGGCATGCGGTTGCCAACTGCCAAAGGCATCGTTGATATATATATCTGCATATCCGGCAAGATTTTTGGCAAATACATCGGCACTTTCATCTTTGGCTTCTTCACCCTTGAACCAGCGCGTGTTGGGCAGATACACAAAATCGCATTCGCCATTCTTCAAAGCAGCAATACTATCTGCCAAAGGCTCAAGAGCGCTGATGCCACTGTTTCCCTCCGGGTTAAGCGAGGGGATTATACCCTTCATTTGTAGCTTTTTGGATATATAATCCACGATCGGCTCTACGCTTTCCAATTCAGAAATGTTTATCTTGCCGGTACTCTTATCATATGGACGCCCTACGTGACTCATCAGAATGGGCAAGCCACCCTTTTTAAATATGTGAACCAATGTTGGAATGGTTGCATCGATGCGCATGGGATCCTTTATCTTACCCTTTTTTACCACATTGTGGTCCATGCGAACCAATACTACTTTAGCTTGAAGATCTGCATCCAGCATGCTTGGTATGTAGCTCATTTTATATACTCCAATCGATATTTTTATGATACAAATATGGATGTTTCATGCTTATAATTTGCTGCATTACGTCAAGTAATTTTTGGTTTTGGAAAAGTCCATGCCTTGAGAACCCCTTTTTCTCCTACGTGGCATAAGCAGTTTTGGATGTTTGCATCTGTTT
>CAZJJH010000261.1:0-2224 GCA_964546265.1 uncultured Candidatus Cloacimonadota bacterium | reverse complement strand
CTTGAATATTTCTCGGGAACTACGCTGGAGCTGCTCAAAGCGCGTAGCCCTTACATAATGAGCGCTGAGGGATGAATAAGGCAAGGGGAATTACTGCTTGACACTTATGCCTGTTTATAAATATTCTGCTTCATATCTTATTTTAGGGAAATGGTGATCCTGCATCCCGGGATTCTTCCAAGCTAATTTCTTTCTTGAACAAGGAGATCCTAATATGGACGGTATAACAGTAAGTAAGCTTTGTAAAAGTTACGCAAATTGCCTAGTGGTAGATCAGGTATCATTTACGGCAAAAAGTGGTAGTATCACTGGTTTCTTGGGGCCAAATGGAGCCGGTAAAACCACCACGATCCGCATGATCATGGGCATCACGGCACCAGATAGCGGTAGCATCCAATTTGGCAATTCAGAAAGTAGTGCTATTCCCCGCAGCAGAATCGGCTATCTCCCCGAAGAACGCGGATTATATAAGGAAGCTAGGGTGATGAATATGCTACAGTTTTTAGCAGAACTGAAAGGAATAGACAGATCTGAGGCTATTGCTCGTGCCAAAATCTGGTTACAGAAATTTGACCTTATAAGCAAAGCCCATACAAAGGTGGAAGAACTTTCCAAAGGTATGGCACAAAAGATACAGTTTATTGCTACAGTTCTGCACGAGCCCGAATACGTCATTTTGGATGAACCTTTCAGCGGCCTGGATCCCGTTAGCCAGGATATCTTCAAAGCCGAATTACGCGCCCTGGCGGATGCTGGAGCTACCATCCTGCTGTCCTCGCATCAGATGAACATCCTGGAAGAACTATGTGACGAGATATTCCTCATCAATAATGGCAAGGAACTCTTTCAGGGCAGCCTGAGCCAGTTGCAGGATAAATATGGGAATTTTGTGCTGAAGCTAAAACTGGAGCAAGAAGAACAAGCCCAAATGATTGCAGATCTGCCCATTGTAAGTAGCATAAAGCAATTGGCAAAAAATAAGCTAGAACTAATTCTGAAGGATGGCATCGATCCCAGGCACTTGCTTCTGGATCTACCAAAAGATCTCGGATTCACCGAACTTAATCTGGCAAAAACAGGATTGCATGAAATCTTTGTTAAGATAGCCCGGGAGGCGGGAAATGAAAAGTGATACTCTGAAAATCGCGCGGTGGGAACTCTTGCGCTATCTGGGAAATAAGCAGTATCTCATCAGCCTGATAGTTACACCGGTTCTGATGGTGTTGCTGATGGCAATTCCATCCGTACTTAGCTATTTTGATAAACCCAAAGAAGCTACATTTTATATTGTGGATGAAATCAGCATCCTGCCCATGTTGCGTGAAGAAATCCCTCAAAGTCACATCAAGCTGAAACAGGCAGGGAATAGCTTTGAACTTGCACAAACCGTATATGATGAAAAAGCTGTAGGTTATCTGGTGATAGATTCCACTTTCTGGCAAAACGCAGAGCTGGAATTTCACTACAACAAGCTGAATCCGGATGCTCTTGCCATTATTCGCTCGGCTTTGAACCGGATCCTGGGGAATCATCGCTTGCAGGAAACCGGCATCGCCAGGGAAGATCTGACTTTACTCACTCAGGAAGCGGAGATCCGGCAATTCGCACTTCAAAATGCTGAAAGCATGGACAAAAACGTAATTACTGTAACCATCATCTTTATGGCTGTGATCTATTTTATGATTTTCTCTAGTGGAACTATGCTGATGCAGAGTGCTTTGCAAGAACGCCGTGATCGGATGGCAGAAATCGTACTTTCTTCCATCAAGCCCATCAGCCTGATGCAAGGCAAGATATTGGGACACTTCCTGTTGGCATTGATTCAAGTTGTGTTTTGGCTTGTTATCAGCATCCCCGGCATAATCTTTTTCCTCAAGTTCCCTCTGTTCAGCACTCTTCAGATAGGAAACCTGGGCATGATGCTTTTCTTTGGACTTGCGGGCTACATGCTCTACAGCGCCCTATATGTAAGCATTGGAGCCACTATGGACGATATGCAGAGCGCAGGCAATACACAAAGCTTGATGATGGTATTACCGATGTTTTCCCTCCTGTTTATCCAGTCCATCGTGAGCAATCCCGACGGAATGGTTTCCAGATTTGCCGGCTTCTTCCCTCTCTCCAGTCCCCTGGCAATTGTCATCCGCTCGGCTTTCGTTAAAATCCCCCTCTGGGAACAGCTGCTGAGCGCGACAATACTGATCGCCTCAATCTATTTTGTCTC
>CAZJJH010000260.1:0-2226 GCA_964546265.1 uncultured Candidatus Cloacimonadota bacterium | reverse complement strand
CGATGTGCACCGGGACATCGACAAAATGGTACAGCTTGCCAAGATTGAACATGCCCTGGGCTGGAAGGCAAACTACTTTCTGCGCAATGATCCCCAGATAATGAAGTATCCCCCTGTAAGGATAATGCTGAACCTGAAACACGATGTTGGCTTGCTTTACGACATGCTGGAGACCTGCTCGCAAGATTACGATTTGCCGGAAAGAGAGCTAAGGCAACGCGCCTGGTTCAGGTTTCAAAATTGCTTACTAAAACATATCGAGTTCAATATCAGTGCGATAGCGTGTTACAATCGCCCCGGGGGTAGGGACAATCGCGAGATGTGGAAGAGTCACGACTATCGGGGAATGCACATTCGCTGCGATGCGGATACCGATTTTTGCGACGATATGATCGTATATTTCAAACTGCAAGGAAGAAAGATATCCTACCAAAAAAGGGATTACTACGGTGAATTTCACCCGATAAAACCATGGCTCAAGATAAGGAATATAAAGGACTTGGGACAAAGATTGAAATCCGGCAAATTGAGCCCCAGGATCGTGGTTCGAATTACATGGAAATAGCCAGATCAAAGCTATCTCATAATCCTATGGAAGAGTTCCTGAACCGGATTCAGGAACCGGCGGAGACGCTTGCCTGATGAGTTATTGTCAAGGCTAGAGAGCTAATTTCGTTATGAAAAAAATTTCGCAAGCCCCGGCATGGCTCTGGTTGATAATCCTGGTTGGCTTCAACGTAATTCCCTTAGGAAATGACGCTAATAGCACTCTCAGCGGCAACACAGCCTTCAGCTTCAGGTTGGACTATCTGCTGCATACGACCATGATTCTGATATTTGCTTGGATCTGGCTATTTGTAAAAACAAGACGAGGTAGCTTCTTTGCACAACGGGAAAGGCTGAACTTTGCGCTTATCGTGCTGAGCGCCGGGATAGGGTTGGAGCTTTTACAATTACTGGTTCCCTGGCGCAGTTTTAATCCGGTGGATATGTATTACAACCTGTTCGGCGCCGGGTTGTCACTGCTTATCGTAGCTTTAACAGGTTGATTTCTATTGCCGTCTATCTGATTGTAAAGCGGCAGGATAGATTTACCGTTATAAATGCTTAAGTCCTGAGAAAGAAAAAGTAGTTGACACTATTTGCGTTTGTTTTTATCTGAAACGAGACATTATTCATTGTTTAGGGGAAATGATGCTAAATATGGCAGATAATACCGGGGGAATAAGACCCGGAAACGATTTTGATCTATACTCGGAGACCGGGTTGGAGTGCCTGGTCTTAAACGGATTCGCATCCGGAGCTGCCGCATGAAGCACAAACTGGGCAAATATGGCATGTTTCTGATTGATATTGCCATAGTAGTATTTTCATTTCTGTTAGTTGCAAAGTTCCGCACCGGAACCCGAGTAATAATTGCGCGCTATTGGCGCTCGCTGATTCCCTTTATCTTGATTTGGATCGGCTCCGGGATGTGGGGTCTAAAGTATTCTTTGAAATCCATTACAAATGGGGCAGAGCTATTAAAGCGCATCTTTAAATGCGACCTGGTAGCCATTCTGGCTTTAATGATCCTGATGTACATATTTGGTAAGTTCCACTATTCCCGATACATAGTATTAGGAACGATCTTAAGTACAGTAGCGCTGGAGCTCTTCATATTTATCGGGCTGTATTACGCTTTTCGTTTCCACAAAGAAAACAAGACTTTTGCCTCCACCGGGCTGATCACGAGATCCAAAGAAATGGAGGATCTGCAAAGCCCAAAGTTCTACTTGGAAGAAGCCCGGGAGATACCTGTAATATCAAATGAAGCATACATCCCCCCCTTCTCGAAGGCGATTCCGGAAGACAGCATTATCGTGCCAATCTTTCAGACCTATCTGAAGGACTACCGCTCTCTATTGGATTTCATCAATGATTATGTGGATCTCAGCCGTTTCAGCCTGGCTAAAACATTGGTGCTAAACAGCGAGACATTCTTCAACATCGAAAACGAAGCTGAAGAAAGCCGCCATCTCTTTATAAATCTACATAAGATTAACGATTTCCGCAGGTTGAATGCCTATTTGATCCGGGTAAATGAGATGCTGGCACCCGGAGGAGTATTCATCTGCAAGGGTCAGACCATTACAGAGCGCAAGCACGAATTCTATAGCCATTTCACGCCATATCTGGGCAGGGTTATATATTTTCTGGATTTTCTCTTTAGAAGAGTGATGCCTA
>CAZJJH010000259.1:0-2231 GCA_964546265.1 uncultured Candidatus Cloacimonadota bacterium | reverse complement strand
AGGTATTTTTGCATCAGATTCACCGCGGCGAGCTTTTCGTCATAATTCTTAGTGCGGATCTCTACAAAATTGTTTGAGGCAATCAGATACAGGACAATCGAGAGAACAAACAAGGCTATCAAAGACCATCCGGATTTGAGACTGGGTCTGTACATCTTTTTATACATCTTATACCTCCCCGCCAAAGATCACGATTAGAAGTAGCTTCACCAATACAGCGGCAATACTCATCGTGGAAAGAGTTTTCCAGAAGCCTTGACGCTCAAACCAGTTGGCGATAAGCCCCGGAATAATATAGCCAATGGATTGCATCTGCAACTGATGGATCGTAATCTCGTGAAAAACCAAAAGCCGGGAAGCCCAACCCAATATGAAGCCAATCAAAATGCTGAGCACCATTCTTCTTTTGCCAAACAGCAAAGTGAATTGCCCAATCAAACGAATCAAACCCCAGGTGAGCAAGCTAATTATCAGGGTTCCCAGGATTTGCATGGGTTTATCCAAGTGGAGCGCAATGTATCCCGGTACAACTATACCCCCGGCAGATGCCCCCAACAATTCGGAAAATATCAGACTAATGATTACGCCGAGTCCTACTGCGGCTTGTACTACTGCATCAACCACGACCAGCTCCTTTATTTGCTTTTGGTATTTTATGTTTAAAATGTGCTACTATCTGAGCGCCATATTTGTATTCTCCGGCAATATTCCCAATTCCCAAAACATGCGCTTCGGCTTTGGTTAGCTCCCATACTTTCTTGTATATCTCCTCTGTAAGGGGCTGGCCCATGGCAAAGAGTCGATCCCGGGGGATTTTCTTTTCCAGAGCGTATGCTTCCACCTTTTCGGGGATTTCTCCGGTAAGCAACAGGTAATCGTATTCTACCTGCGAAAGGGAATCAATAAGCTGCTGAGATCTGAACAAACGGTCTGCCCGCGAATTCAGGATGATAATCTTTTCGGCATTGCTAAGATTCGCAGTTACCTTGTTGATGATATAAACCGTAGATTCGGGGTCGTTTGCGGCAAAAACATTATAAAAGTGGATTTCTTTGCCCCGATCCGGGATTACGTATTTCTTCAAGGCTCCGGGATCTGGATGAGCAGCTTGCATCCCTTTCAGCGCTACATCTCTGGGAACTCCCGCTTCAGCACAAACCGCCAGCGCCAGTTGGACGTTGTCCTTATGTTCGATATATCGGAACTTGCTGAGCTCCAGATCAGTAACATCTGTCGGCACAATCTTGTGAATGCGGGTCTTGCGGCTATCCGCCACTTTCTTCAGTATCTCAAATTGGTTTACTTCAGCAGTATAACATACACCGCCAGCGGGAATGGAATTTGCCAGACTCATGGTTACGCTTTGCACTGTGCTACCCATTAGATCCAGATGATCCGGCCGACTGTTGGTGATAACCGAAATCGTGCTCTTTACAAACTTGCGCTCCGTAATCCATTGGAATACAGGATTTACTGCCATGCATTCAATCACGATAGCATCCGGTTTTTCCCGGGCGGCATAGCGAAAGATGTATTTCTGCTCTATAATATTGGCACCTTGTAGACGGACAATTGCAGCTTCCCGGCCATCAGAAAGCACTACCCTGGGCAGCGTGCCGGTTATCTTGGCAATGGTCTTTTTCCCACCGGCTCTGAGCCCTGCGGCAATCAGGCGCGTCACACTGGATTTTCCTCTGGTGCCATTAACATGTATGCGGATGGGAATCGCCGCAACATTCCGGCTGTGTCTGCGATACTCCAAAACCCAATAGCCAATCAGGATCAGAGTAGCGATGATCAATATTGTCATCTATATCCTCATATTCGTAAATTCTATTCACTGGCATGGACGCACCTACAACGTAAGTGTATCCACGGATAATCTATGTGCAATATCTGTTCCAGTATTTAGCTAAAATGGCTTTTTATGCAATAGATTCTGCTTTTTTTGTAAGGAAAAATCTACTTCATTGCACGTAAAAAAATAGGGCCCCCGAGTTTTTCAGAGGCCCTTAATTCGAATCCTGGAATCTTATAGTTTGATCTGAAGGGAGTTTAGCAACTCTTTCTGGATCTCTGGTCTTTCTTTTAAGTCGCTCTCGCTCAAGAAATCTATTCTCTGTTGGAAGCGATCTTTTAAAAGAGTGTGGTATTCATCCAAGTTGCCGCGTTTATGAGGATCGTATGTATCGTAGTAGCCGGGGAGAATCTTCTCTATCGATTCTCTGGTG
>CAZJJH010000258.1:0-2243 GCA_964546265.1 uncultured Candidatus Cloacimonadota bacterium | reverse complement strand
AAAAGAAAGTGAAACTTCTTGACAAAATAGCATAGATAATTAGTATGTATTCAGAGACTTTCAACAAACAGTCCCAAGAAGGAGTAACAAATGGCGGTTAATACCAAGACGGAATACGCTCTGCGAGCCCTGATTGAGATCCACGATAGTGGTCATATCTCAGCTCAGAAGATTTGCGAAGCGCAAAACCTGCCCAAAAAGTATATAGAACATCTTCTGGCTTTGCTCAAAGCCGCCGAAATAGTGGTGAGCAATCCCGGCAGCCTGGGCGGTTATTCACTGGCAAAAGCACCCGATCAAATCAGCTTTGCCGATGTTTTAAACGCTGTGGAAGACAGCAGCTTCAGCACTGCGTGTGAAGATTTCAACGGCGAATACTGTCTTGGAGAATCCTGCCACCTCTCCCCATTTTTTACTGAGCTGGAAAATAAACTACAACAGGTTTTGAGGAGTTACACTCTGGAAGATATCCTCAAAATCTGGCAAAAGGATGATAAATGAAACCCGGAACAATCTATCTGGATAATTGCGTAAGCAGCCCGCTGGCACCGGAAGTGCTCGATGCCATGATTCCTTATTTCTCGGAAAAGTTCTGGTTCCCCGGCAGTTTTATCAGCACCGGAGAAAGCACCAACGACGCTCTTGCCGGCTTTTCTGCCACAGTGGCAAAATCCATCGGGGCAGACCCGCAGGAAATTCACTTCAGTTCCGGCGGAACCGTGGCAAACAACATGGCAATAAAGGGTCTTGCCGCATCCCTCAAGCGTGGTCACGTAATCGTGAGCGTGGTAGATTATCCTGATCTGCTCACAAACGCCGCCTGGCTGGAAAAACAAGGCTTCGAGGTCAGCTATCTAAGTGCGGATAGTGAAGCCCGGATCAACCTGGATGAACTGAAAGCAGAGATTCGCCCGGATACCGTGCTCTTTATGACCACTGCCGTAAACCATGTAGTGGGCACGATCCAGCCTCTGAAAGAGATCCATGATATCCTCTCCAATGCTCCGAACAAGATATATTTCCATGTGGATGCCGGACAAGCCTATGGCAAAATCCCGCTGCAAGTAGATGACTACGGAATAGATACCATGAGCATCTCTGCCCATAAAATTCATGGGCCCCAAGGCATAGGAGCGCTGTACACCCGCAAAGGCACCAAATTAGGTCAGTTGATTCATGGTGTAAAAAGAGTAGACAACTTGCAGACCGGTGGACTCTCCATTGCCCTGATCGCCGGCTTTGCCAAAGCAGTAGAGCTTACTTTTACAGATTTTGACACTACCGTAAAGCAGCTCAGGGAGCTTTCGGACTACCTTTACGCCCGCCTACAGGAAAAGATTCCTTCCATCGAACTGAACGGAGCCCCAAAAGAAGGCAGAGCACCGCATAACATAAACATTTCCATAGATTATATCGAGGGCGAAGCAATTACTATGATGCTGGATATGCATGGCATAACCGTGGCAACCGGATCTGCCTGTGCCTCGCAAGGACTGAAGGCAAATTATGTGCTGATGGCTATCGGCAAAAACCATGTGCAATCCCATGGCTCGATGAAATTTACCTTAAACCGTTACAACACAAAAGAACAGCTCGATTTTGCGGTGGACAAACTGGCAGAGATTACCGAAGAATTGCGCAAACGCAGTCCCTTATACAACGCTATGAAAAATCAGGAGAAATAAATGCAATATTCACAAAAAGTACTGAATCACTTCATGCACCCCCACAATGTGGGCAAAATGGAAAACCCCGATGCCAGTGCCACCGAAGGCAGCCCTTCCTGCGGAGACCAGGTAACCGTGTATCTGAAGGTGGATGAAAAAAACAAGCAAATCGAAGATATCAGTTTCCTCTCCTACGGCTGCGCCTCCAATATCGCCACCGCTTCCATCATCACGGATCTCGCCAAAGGCAAAAGCCTGGAAGAAGCCAAAAAGATTACCTGGCGGGACGCCATGGAGGCCCTCGACGGACTTCCTCCGGTAAAGGTTCACTGCTCTGTTTTGGCGGCAGATACGCTGCAAACTGCCATCTCAAACTATGAGATCGCCCACGGCCTCAAAGAAGTACCCAATTTCAGCAAAGAAACCATTTTGGAAGAGCTGAAAAAAATCATCTATCCCCAAGTTGGCGAAGATATCGTTAGCCTGAAAATGGTAAAATATGTGGGCTTCACAGATGGTGAAGTGCTGATCGATATGAACATGATGAGCTTTGACAACTGGCGTGAAAACGTAGCT
>CAZJJH010000257.1:0-2265 GCA_964546265.1 uncultured Candidatus Cloacimonadota bacterium | reverse complement strand
TGCAGATGACCTGCATTGGTCTCTGGGCGGGGGGCTGCGCTTCTCGGTATTGCCCAAAGAACGCTTGAACCTAAGGGCAGATATCGGTTTTGGAGAGGATTCGGTGAATTTCATCATCAATGCCAGAGAAGTGTTCTGATTGCCAGATTCGGAGCTTGGAGTATTTTGTAAGGAAGATTGAAGATTTTTAGTGTGGAGTAAAAAATGGATAATCTGAAAGCCGTAAAAACACCAGTCCTGAAAGGCGCGGATCCGCTGGAACTACGCGAAAGAGTGCGTGATTATTTTTTCAAAAGCTATTCGATTGATGAGAAAATATTTGAGGTAATCGCTCGTGATGAAGCCTTTTATCTGAGGCCGGATCCCTTGAGGCATCCCTTGATCTTCTACTTTGGGCATACCGCCGTGTTCTACATGAATAAGCTCAATATTGCCGGGATCGTAAACAAGCGCATTAATCCCAAATACGAATCCATGTTTGCCGTAGGAGTGGATGAAATGAGCTGGGACGACCTCAACGAAGCCCATTACGATTGGCCCAAAGTGGATGAAGTAAGGGCATACAGGGATGAAGTGCGCAAATTTGTAAATGCTCTGATTTCGGATTTACCTTTACCCGAGGGCGGCATAGATTGGGATAGCCCCTGGTGGGCAATCATGATGGGGGCAGAGCATCAGCGCATCCATCTGGAAACCTCATCCGTTTTAATCCGGCAATTACCCCTGGATATGGTGCAAGAGACGGAGTTTTTTGCCATTTGCCAGGAAGATCCACCAGCTCCAGAAAATGAACTCCTGCCGGTACCCGGAGGCAAAATAAGCTTAGGCAAAAGCCGGGATTCTGCCTTATATGGCTGGGATAACGAATATGGTCACAAAGAGTTTGAGCTCGCGGATTTTAAGGCTTCCCGCTATCTGGTATCCAACCAGGAGTTTCTTCAGTTCATTGAGGCAGGCGCTTATCATGAGCCGAGTTTCTGGACCGAAGAGGGTTGGGCATGGAAAAGCTATCAACAAGCTGAAATGCCCAGATTTTGGCGCAAGCGAGAGGATGGCAGCTACTATCTGCGCACCATCGCCAGAGAAATTCCTCTACCTTTAAGCCATCCGGTGGAGATCAACTACTTGGAAGCAAAAGCATTTTGCAATTGGAAGACAAAAGTAAGCGGTAAACCCATCAGATTACCCACTGAAGCAGAGTGGTACCGGCTAAGGGATCTTATGTTGGAAACGGATCAGCCCTACTGGGATAAGGCACCCGGGAATATCAATCTGGAGTATTACGGCTCTGCCTGCCCGGTGAATAGATTTGCTTTTCAAGATTTTTATGACATCATCGGAAACGTGTGGCAATGGACCGAAACGCCTATCTCTGCTTTTCCGGGATTCAGGGTTCACCCTTATTATGATGATTTCAGTGTGCCCACTTTTGATGGCAGACACAACCTGATCAAAGGAGGCAGCTTTATCAGCACCGGCAATGAGGCGATCCGGGATTCCCGCTATGCCTTCCGCAGACATTTTTACCAACACGCTGGCTTTCGCTATGTAGAAAGCGATGCCCCGCTACCGGCAATGGAAAAGATGTATGAAGACGATCCCGGGATTGTGCCCTATTGCGATCTGGATTGGGATAGCTCCTTCGCTACTCAAATGCTGAAGCTTGTTCAGGATTCTCTGGACACTTTCACGGCGGAAAATGTGCTGAATATCGGCTGTAAGACAGGCAGGCTGACCTTTGAGCTTGCCCGCCGCCATCACAAAGTAACGGGCATAGATTTCAGCGCTCGCCTCATTCAATTGGCAACCGGGATGAAGGAGGATGGATATTTGCGTTACAGCCGTGTAGATGAAGGAGAGATCACCCGGCTGATGGAACCATCACTAACTGACTATGGTTTAGAAAACAGCGGGAAAAATATTGAGTTCTGGCAAGCAGATATCTCGAATCTGGCGCCGAAATTCAATTCCTATGACCTGGTGGTGGCAGTAAATGCCATTTCCGAAGCTCGGGATCCGGTGGCTTTTCTGCAGGACTTGCCCCAACGTCTTTTAGCTGGAGCATACCTCGTGTTTGCGGACAGCTATCACTTCTCCAGCAGAGAGAAACCTGGCGGGATTCGTAAAGATGGTGAGCCATACCGGGCCATTGACTGGTTGAAAGACACGCTTTCTCCTGCTTTTGATTTGGTGGGGGAGCATGAGCTTACGCAAAGCCTTTGGCGCGATTCTCGCAGCGCAGAGACCCGTTTGCTCCACATTACG
>CAZJJH010000256.1:0-2278 GCA_964546265.1 uncultured Candidatus Cloacimonadota bacterium | reverse complement strand
GTCAGGGTAGCGGCTCTGAGCCCAGCTTTAACTATCTCTTCGGCCGGTTCATACAGCCTGGAATCGGGATTGATATCCTCCAATATATCTTCGGAATAGCCCAGGATAACGGTTAAGAGGTTATTAAAATCATGGGCGATGCCCCCAGCAAGCGTGCCAATGGCCTCCATCTTCTGGCTGGCGAGCAGCTGTTCTCGTAGGGATTTGCTTTCGGTAATATCCAGGCAGGTACCCTCAATGATCATGCCGCCGGTTTTATCGTTGGCCAGCTTGGCAAAAAGGCTTACCCAGATCTGGCTGTCATCCCTGCGTTTGAGGTGCACTTCATAGTTTTCTACAGATCCTTCCTGCACAAGGATTTGCTTCAGATTCTCCCGATCTTCAGGGTTCACATAGATGTTTTTGATACTGGAAACATCGCGGATCATCTCCTGGGGACTATCATAGCCGAACATTTTGGCAAAAGCAGGATTTACATTTAGATACACATCATTGAAAGAGGATTGAAAGACCCCGGCGATGGAATTTTCAAAAAGATGCCGGAACTTCTCTTCGCTCTGACGCAGGGCATCGATGGTCTTGCGCCTCAGAGTGATATCGCTCATGATTCCTACAGAGCCAATCACCTTGCCCTCGTCGTTTTTCAGGGGAGCGCCACTGATGTGCAGCCAGATGAGTTCGCCGTTCATTTTGCGGCCGCGCACCTCGTAATCGTCCACCATACCTGCTTCCCGGAATTTATTCTTCTCCAGGATAATATGCTGGTCTTCTTCGATTACCAGAACGCTGAAGCCATATTTACCCAATACATCCCCGGCTTTAAAACCATACATATCGCAAAGGCTTTGATTTATAAACAGGATACGATCGTCATTATCCACCATGATAACGCCTTCGCGCATGGTATCCAGGATCACTCTCAGGCGGCTTTCGCTTTCCCGCACCAGCAGTTCGGCAGTTTTTTGCTGGTGAATGCTGCGAGCTATGGCCACGATGGATTCCACTTCTCCCTGATCATTGAGAATGGGGGAAATGTTTGCCGTATGCCAGCGCCAGGAACCGTCCTTATGGCGAATGCGATATTCAATGCCGCTCTGGCTTTTTTTGGTGGAAACCGCTTTATCAAAGAAAGCTTGGGATTTTGGGGCATCCTCGGGGTGCATAAAGCGCTCGAAGATCCGGCTGTTTACTATTTCTTCAAGTTCGTAGCCCAGCTGAGAAAACCAGTTCTGAGTGGTATATGCTATCCTGCCCTCCAGGTCAAAGATGGCAATGGTATCGCTGGCATTTTCCACATAGCTGCGAAAGCGTTCAAGCTCTTTGCGCAAGTGCTTATTTTCATCCAGAAGCTGCTGCAAATACTTGCGCAACTCTTCCGAATCCCCGGTAAGCTCGGGGTGAGATCTAAAAATTTGGTCAATACAATTCAGAATTACATCAGCATCCATCAACAACTCCTTGAAGATAAGAATAAACCGGTAAATGCTACGGCAGCATCACGCTCAAACCAAGTCTTCCACTATCGTGGAAACTGTCAATGGCTTTCTTGGTCTTTTTTACAGATTCAGAAGGATCAAGCTGAAAATCAGCAACAACCACAGCAGAATATCGCGTCCCTGCACCTTCTTCTTCCACAAAAGAACGTCGCTGATGATGCTGCCCACCACGATCAACACTGCTACCAGCGGGTAGGCAATGGCAGCACTTATAGAATCTAGGGCTTTGAGGAAAAACACTGTGGAATAGCGATTGGGAATACCCAGGGCAAAGCCATAAAGCACGGCGGCCAAAGAGAAGTGGATCCGTCCGATGAGGATGGCCAGCAAAGTATAGACGAAGGCGGAGCTAAAGACTACATAAACAAAGAATTGCTCGCCGGAACTACCCAGTTCTTTGAAGATATTCATGCTGGCATCGGTGATTCCGGAGATAGCAAAGAGTGCCAGGATCCACAACATGTTGTGCAGAGCCTTGGGATCGGTCTTTACCGCAAAGGCCATAAGACCCAGGGCAATACCCAGCATATTCATGGTACTGAGGCTCTCTCTAAAGGCAAATACTGCGATTAGCACGGGAATGATCATGGCGATGCGCATCACCCCTACTGAAAGCGATAAGCCATTCACCACAATGCATTTTTGATACACCCAGAAGTTGGCAAGAAACAGCGCGCCGGTAAATACCCCAAACCCGATATCAAAGCCAGAAACTATGGTCCCGGTTTTCGGCAAGGCAAAATAGCTGAACATACCGGCCACAAAGTAGTTTCCCAAAAAGA
>CAZJJH010000255.1:0-2285 GCA_964546265.1 uncultured Candidatus Cloacimonadota bacterium | reverse complement strand
GCGGAAACATCAAGAGATATTTTTTTAAAAGGGCTGCCATAAGCAATTCTGCATTATTTTGAAAGATGCAACGCTCGTGATTCAATGTGCGATCTGTTGTTACAGCCATTTTATCCGGATCTTTTAGGATATCTTCCACAAAGTTGTTGCCATCAAAATTCTCGCCTTTGATGGCGAAGAATATAGATTGAGCCTTACATGTGCGGCTGTCTGTGCTGACATAGCGGTAAGTAGAGGGCTTTGTGCAGGCTTCTCCCTGTGGAACTGCCTGAGCGATAATCTTCAGTAAAAGCGCATCAGCGGGAAGGATCAGTTCGTCGTCCTCTTTATAATGAGGAATATTACTTAGAGCAGTTTCTGCTACCAGATGGTCGTCAAAATCATAACGAACGCTTCCGATCTCTTGATAACTCTCGTGACCTTTACCACATATTACTACGATATCTTTGGGCATTGCCAGACGAATCGCGGCGGCGATTGCCTGCGCACGATCCCGAATAATCCACCAGGGGAGATTCAGTTCGGTGTCTTTAACAATATCGTAGATGATCATTTCCGGATTCTCATTGCGAGGATTATCGTCAGTGATAATCACAGCATCGCTATGGCTCAGCGCAGCCTTCAGCATCAGCGGTCGCTTGCCTTTGTCCCTGTCCCCGCCGGCTCCAAATACAGTTATGATGCGTTCATGAGGGAGCTTCTCGAGGCTTCTCAGCAGGTTGTCCAGTGCATCTGGACTGTGGGCGTAGTCTATATATAAACCCAGTCCCCGGTCATTGGCAACGGCCTCAATTCTGCCTTTGACCGGTTTTAACCCAGTACAAAGTTCGGGGATTGCCTCTGGTTTTACGCCGCTTTGAATAAGAGTGGCGCAGGCCAATGCCAGATTGTCAACATTAAAATCTCCCACCAGGGGACTGTTTATATGAGCAAAACCCGACCCGGGTCCTATCAAGTTAAATTCTGAGCCATCCAGGTGAACTTTGACATCTTCAATAATGAAGTCGCTGGTGTCTTTTCTGCTTATGCCGAAGCATCGTGCTCCGGATTGCAACAACCTTTGCTGAATCATCTCGCCATAGCTATCGCCAATATTTACAATACTGATGGCTGCGTCTCGGGCGGCGCGCTCAAAGAGCAAATATTTTGCCTCAAAGTAATCATCCATGTTCTTGTGGAAATCCAGATGATCCCGGCTAAGATTGGTAAAGAGGCAATAATCAAAATCTATTGCATATACTCTGTCCAGGGCCAGTGCGTGTGAAGATACTTCCATCACCACGTGGCTTACTTTGTTGTCGTACATCTCTTTAAAGATTGCGTTTAGCTGAAGTATATCCGGTGTGGTATGACTGGTAGGAAAGCTCATTTCTCCGATCTTGTAGCCCAAAGTGCCAATCCACCCAGCTTTGTATCCCAATGCCAAAAGCATCTGATGCAGCATCAGCGAACTGGTAGTTTTGCCATTGGTACCCGTAACTCCGAAGAGTAGCATCCTGGCAGAGGGATCGCCATAGAAGACCTTGGCATAAAGCGCTGTTGCTTTGCGGCTATCGCTTACCACAATATCCGCGTCAGCGCTTTCCCCGATACAACAGGTAGCACCCAGTTTACGGGCTTGACGGATGTAACTGTGCCCATCAAAGTTTGCGCCCTTGATAGCAATAAAACAATCGCCTGCCTTCAGCTCTCTGCTATCGTTAACCGGGCGCCCCAGACCGGTGTTTTCACCAAGCTTATTCTCGACCAGGATTTCGTGATCATCATAGATCCTTAATAGATCATCGATCATATTGTTGCCTCCAATAAACACACGCTCCCTCCGCTGATCTTCGAGCCGGGCAGAATGGATTGCTTGCGCACTACTCCACTGCCCAAAATTCTGATGGCAACCCCATTATCAGAGGCTGCCTGCACCGCTTTGCGCAATGTCATACCTACCAGATTTGGCATTGTGCCTTTACCTATCACTAGCTCCGGATTCGTCTGAGTGCTCTTACCAAGTTTCAATGTAATGGGATGGTTTTTATCGACAGAAATTCCGGCTTTTGGGAATTGATCCACTACCACAGAAGCGCTGTCCGGACCTTCAATTTTATACAAAAATCCGTAGCGATTGAGACTTTTCTCCACATTATGGATATTCATACCGATGAGATCTGGCATTTTTAGGGAAGTCTGCAACAGGCGCTCGTTGTATGGCAGGATGTCACATTCTGGCATGAATAGGATGTTTTCTACTATTTTTTTGAATGTGGGCGCTGCACTCATGGAGCCAAACCGAT
>CAZJJH010000254.1:0-2316 GCA_964546265.1 uncultured Candidatus Cloacimonadota bacterium | reverse complement strand
CTGAATGTGAGCGCGGTATTTATCATCACGGTTGAACAGCGGGCGCAGATATTCTAAAGCTATGTAATAATCTCTATCCAGATACATCCGGTATGCCATCCACCACCTTACAGCTGCCTGATATTCGTTTGTGGGGTGGTTGTAAATAAAGTTTTTGCCAATCTCCCGGTAGTTCCAGATATGCCCCTGTTGCAGGGCGTTAGCAAAGGAGATAAATTCTGCACTAAGGACGGTATCTGCCTCTGCGGCACCATATCTCAACAAACTGGTGTTATCCAGCGGCGGCAGATGCATGGTGCGCAAGGGTAGAGGCTCCACTTTCTCCTCTACTTGCGCTTTTGGCTTTGTTTCGGCACTTGTGTAGCGAGGGGCAAGTTCCCCGGCGCTCCGTTGTTCCAGATTTCGGCTGATGTCGTCCTCAATCATTTGCAGCCAATCTACCTGGGGCAATCCTCCGCTCATCTCAAAGCTCCAGACCGTGTGGTCGCGGATCTTGGCGGCGGAAACCTTGTTAATCTTGCTGTTGGGCAGGGTTTGAGCAAGCGCGATCATGTGGTTTCTGTTGCTGGTAACGCCACTGATCGTGACGGTGCCCTTATTTACCGTAAGGTTTGAAAGCCAACTTTTGCTCTTGCGGCGAAAACCGGAATTTAGCGTATCCAGCAAGCGGGTCCAATAGTTCTTGTTTTCCAGAATATCCCCGATGCGCTGCAGATTTTGCTCCTGCAGAGCAAGCTCTTCCTCAAACTTCTTAATCTGGGCAGCTTCACCTCTTTTTTGGGCAAGAAGGTTGCTCAATTCCTGTCTTTTCCTCAGCTCCGTATTGAGCCTTGCCTTGCTTTTGAGATATTGGTTTGTACCTAAAAGGGCAAAGGCAAAGATCAAAAAGAGGATCATAAATCCATGCCACGCTACCTTAAATTCCTTCTGTCCTTCTACGATTTTTCCGGGCAGGAAATTAGTTTTGCTGTAGCAATTATCCTCCGGGAACAGAGCTTTATGGGCCAAAGCAATGGGAATACAGAATTTACTTAGGCTGCTGTAATCCAGAATGTCTCCATCTGTGGCAGAAACAATCACGTTGCTGAATTCAAAGAGCTTCACCGAAGCAATCGGGAAAGCCTCGCTAAGGTTTTCAACGAGATCAGCATTTGCCAGATCTCCGGAGACTACGATGCGTTCCGGCTCTTCCACTCCTCCGCTGTCCAGCGCCAAAGTGAGTTTCGAAGAAATGACATCCGGATCAGGATAGCTTTGAGTGATCTGGAGCTTGAGGGTTTGTACCCATTTCCCGTTTTGAAACACAAATGCCTTGCGGTATTCCTGACCCAGATAGACCAGAAGCGTATTGTGTTCCAGCTCTTCCGCATGGCTACATTTAAAATAATCTGTCAGTGCTACATCATTGGCATCTGCCAGCTGATAAAACGCTTTTATCTTGTTCTTCCTGGTGTAGTCCTTGATCAGATCCAGAAGTCGATTTGTACCTCGGTGCAGCCACTGCTGAGGAGTGTCTCCCACATGCACGATGCAGGATTGATAGTCCCCTGTTTTATATGCTCTGCCTGTAACCTTTTCTTTGATAAAGGCCTGCATCTCTTTTTTGCTGACCATCCCGGGGCTGTTTTTTACGATGTTTTCGTCGTAAACGTTCAGCGCGAGTACTCCCCGAGACAGATCGAAAGCGCTCAGCATTCTTTCACTGGGCTGCAATTGGTAGTTGGTTACATAGTCGTTATCAAATTCATCGATGTCGATCTCACCGGATGTGGCAGATTTTGATTCTTTGGTTTTGGTATCCACCATCTCCACAGATGGATCATCCAGAATCTTGTACCAATACTTTTCCAAGTCGGTGTGATCCACTCCCTGTAGATACACACCATCCCCTTCGCGCACCAAATGTACCATGCGCACAACCAGACCATCATGGTAAATACCAAATGCCTGTTTCGGGTGTTTCCTCATATATTAGATCCCAGACCTTATCCCATCGCCAGAAGCTGGGACATCCGCTTCTTGTTATTCGCGTAGTTCAAAGCACTTTGCTGGGTGATGAGTCCCTTGCGGTGCAGTTCTTTAAGATCTTGCTCCAAGGTGCACATACCCACGCGTTTGCCCTCTACCATCATCTGATATATCTCGCCAATATTCTGGTTGCGAATCGCCGCTTTCACACTGGAATCCACAGAAAGGATCTCTTTTGCCAGCACCAACTTACCATCCACAGTGGGCACCAGCTTTTGGCTCATACATATGGAAAGCACATCTGCCAGGCGGTTGCGGATGCGGTCTTGCTCATCGTAAGGAAATTCT
>CAZJJH010000253.1:0-2321 GCA_964546265.1 uncultured Candidatus Cloacimonadota bacterium | reverse complement strand
GCGTGAAACCAGCAGCAAAGCTGCTCTTAAGGAACTGAAAGAAGATTATCTTCGTATGCTCGAAGATTCCTTTCAAAACACAAATGAAATCAAAAAAGGCGATGTGGTCGAGGCCCCGATAGTTACCATCACGGATACATTCCTGATCGTAAATCTGGGTGGCAAATTCGACGCTTATGCTGAGATCAGCGAATATTCCGATGATAAAGGTGTCCTCTCCCTACAGGTGGGAGACATCCTCAAAGGCTACGTAGTGGATCAAACCGATCAAGGCTACGTGGTTGGCAAAAGCCTCACCAAGCAGTATGTGGACAAACAGACTATCCGTGACGCTTACGAGAAGAAAATCCCGGTTCAGGGCAAGATCTACTCCGTAACCAAAGGCGGATTCAATGTGGACATCCTGGGTGCCAGAGCATTCTGCCCCGTATCGCAGATCTCGGTGCGTCCGGTGGACGATACTACAACGTTCATTGGTCAAACACTGGATTTTATGGTGATTGAGTGTTCGGAAAATTGCCGCAGGATCGTGGTTTCCCACCGTCAGTTGGCAGAACAGGAAGCGAACGAAAAGAAAGCCGAAGTTTTGGCAAAGCTTTCTGAAGGTGAAGTGGTTACCGGCAAAGTAATGCGGATGACCTCCTTTGGCGCTTTTGTTGATATCGGCGGCGTGGAAGGCCTGATGCATGTTTCGGAGATTTCCTGGCAACATGTGATCAAACCGCAGGACGTCCTGAAAAACAACCAGGAAGTGGAAGTAAAGATCCTCTCTATCAAAGGAGATAAGGTTGCTCTTTCCATGAAAGCTCTGCAGGATAATCCGTTCACCCAGGTATTGAGCGAGATCAAAGAAGGCGATGAAGTAAATTGCCGCGTGCTGCGTTTGCACAATTTTGGCGCTTTTGCCGAAATCAAACCCGGCGTGGAAGGCTTGATCCCGGTATCCGAAATGAGCCGCAACCGCAATATCGCCCACCCGCGCGAAATCCTGAAAGAAGGTGATTTTGTGCAGGTGCAGATCCTCCGTATGGATCCCGATACACAAAAGATTTCCCTTTCCCTCAAAGCCTTACAGCCGGATCCCTGGGATAAGATCGATGAAATCGTGAGCCTCGAAAAAGCCTTCACCGGCGTGGTGGAATCCTCCACAAATTTCGGCGTTTTCGTAACCATCAGCGATGGCATCACCGGTCTCCTGCCCCGCTCCAGAGTGCGCAAAACCGATAACTTCAAGAGTGGTGACGAAGTGGAATTGATGGTTACTGCCATAGATAAAGATAACCATAGAATCACTTTGGATTATACCGATCGCAGTCCTGAAGAAATCGCCGCTGCCAGCCGTCCTCGCAACGAAGACCGCGGCCCGCGTGATTCCCGCGATGGCGGTGGATACCGTGGAGATCGTGATTTTGGCGGACGCCGTGGTGGTAGAGGTCGCGGAGACGATGAATGGCGCAAATATGCCAATCAGAAGACTCCAGTAGTGGAAGATAATCCCTTTAAAGATCTGTAAACCATAATGGCTGAAAATCAGTTTATAAAGCTTCGCAAAGAAAAGCTTGCCAGGATTCGTGCGCTGGGGATAGACCCCTATCCCGTTACAAGCGAACGCAGTCATAAAATTGCCGAGATCCTGGAAGATAAAGATTCCCGGATCCAAAGAGCCGAAACAGTTACTCTGGCGGGACGTCTCATTGCGATGCGCCGCCAGGGTAAATTGGGCTTTGGCAACATCGAAGACGATAGCGGCAAGATCCAGCTCTACGTATCCAAAGCCGAACTGGGCGAGGAAAACTATGAGCTTTTCAAGCTTTGCGACGCCGGAGATTTTGTGCAAGCCAAAGGCAGCCTCTTCTTTACCCAAACCGGGGAATACTCTTTGAAATGCAGCGAAATCTCCCTACTTAGCAAAAACATCCGTCCCTTGCCAGCCGTGAAAGAAAAGGTGGTAGATGGCAAAAACGTCCGTTACGATGAATTTGCCGATATCGAATTGCGCTATCGCAAAAGATATCTTGATCTGCTTTTAAACCCGGCTCACCGCAAAGTGTTTGAATTGCGCAGTCGCATCGTTTCAGCAGCGCGCAGATATATGGACAGCCGGGGCTACATCGAGGTGGAGACCCCCATCCTGCAACCGCTCTATGGCGGTGCAAATGCCCGTCCCTTTATTACCCATCACAACACCCTGGATGTAGATCTTTACCTGCGGATCGCCGTGGAGTTGTATCTCAAACGCCTCATTGTGGGTGGTTTTGAACGAGTTTATGAGATCGGCAAAAACTTCCGCAATGAAGGTATGGATCGCACCCACAATCCGG
>CAZJJH010000252.1:0-2376 GCA_964546265.1 uncultured Candidatus Cloacimonadota bacterium | reverse complement strand
ATACACGATTATGCCCGAGCTTCCAGACTACAGCAGTATCCCAAATCTGATTTGCATCTCTGGGCTTTCAAAATCACATCTGATGAGTGGTTGGCGCATAGGCTGGATCCATGGTCCTAAAGCTTTTATTACAAGCGCAACAAAACTCAAGCAATATATTTCTACCTGCCCGCCCTGGTTATCCCAACATCTGGCCAGCTTTGCTCTGGATTGCGCACAGATTCCAACTGATATCCGCAGGCAAATGGCACAAAATAGAAAGCTGATTGAAGAAGCTTTCCATAATCGCACTTTTCACTTGCCATCGGCTTCACCTTACGCTATGATTTATAGTGATGATGCACTTGCTACTTCCCATATGTGGATGCAAAAAGGGGTGTTAACCGCCCCGGGCATAGCATATGGAGAGATAAGCAAAAATTGGATCCGGATAAATTATGCAGTAGAGAAAAAGCTGCTTGAAGAAGCACTTAAGAGGATTTTATGAATTACATCTTATATAATGCCAACATACACCATAATCCAAAAGCAGATGCGATTTTAGTAGTGAATGACAGTATTTTTCACATTGGGAGCAGAACTGAATGCCAAAACCTGGCGAGTAATCCCACGCAAGAAATTGACGTGAGGCAGAAGTATATACTTCCAGCCTTTACCGATGCACACACTCATTTTGTAGAATTATCAAAATCCCGGATTTTAGTGAATCTCAAAGAGTGCAAAAGTATTGCCGATATTGAACATGAGCTAAGCCAGTATCGGAAAAAACTGTCTTGGGACGCGGAGTGGATTTTAGGTGGCGGATGGAACCGCAACGTATTGGATGATCCTCAGCATCTTAACAAACATCTTTTGGATAAGATATTTCCGGATATTCCTGTTGCCCTTTTCAGCCGGGATTACCATGCTAAACTTCTTAACTCAAAGGCATTAGCCATTGCCGGCTGGGATAGCCAAACCAAAGATCCTCCCGGAGGACAATTTGAGCGAATGCCCGATGGTTCACTAAGCGGAGTGCTTTTTGAGACTGCGACAGAGATGATTGATAAATATACCACTGCGCCTCCAGCACAGATTATCGTAAATGGAATCAAGGATACAGTAGAATCTATCTACGAGCTTGGCTTAATAGGTTTTCACTCTATGGAATCTCATGCCAGCGCCTCTCTTTTGCAGGAGGCTCAAAACCAGGGTGCCTTGTTCAGGCTATGCTGGCATTTTCAGGCCAATGAACTGGATATGATGATTGATTCAGAAAGAAAGAGTTATGAGGGAGATGAGAACTTTAAGATCGGCGGTCTGAAGCTATTTGGCGATGGGTCCCTGGGCTCAAGAACTGCTGCCATGTTCGATACTTATCCAAATGACCAGAGCAGAGGCATTTTGCGTTATGAAGATGAAGAACTATACCATCAAATAGAGAAAGCAGCGATAGCAGGACTCGCCAGCACCATTCACGCCATAGGGGACAGGTGTGTTCGCCAGATCATTGATGCCACTCTCCGTCTGCAGAAGAATAGCCGGTTCAAAGATCTCTTTCACCGCATTGAACATGTGCAATCGATCCGGCTTAGTGATATCGCAGATCTCAAAAAGTCTGGACTTTTTGCCAGTTTGCAACCGGTTCATATCGCAAACGATATCCCGATGATCCACAAAAGCTGGCATCACATCGAAGAAGAAGCTTATGCATTTAAAAGCTTGATTGATGCTGGTGTGCCCTACGCTTTTGGCTCAGATGCTCCGATAGAGACGATCAATCCATTCCATGGGATTTATAGCGCTTTACAACGCAGACTGAATGTTAATCCAGAACTGGAAGCACTGAATACCGCAGAAAGCATAAGCGTAGAGCAAGCGATCGAGGGTTACACCAGTGGAGCTGCTGCAGCATCTGGTTCTGAGATGATCCGGGGAAAAATTGCCAAAGGATATCTTGCAGATCTGATTGTGGTGGAAGATTATCGCCATTTACCGGATGAATATTGGATAGAAGCCAGGTCACTTCTTACCATGATAGGCGGCACGATAGTCCACAGCAGTACAATAGGTTGAATAGATTCAATCAGCCCCGCTTTTGTGACTAATCTCATCAATGTACAACCCTTATTTGTGCAACAAAACTGTTTGCTTTGAAGGCTTTCTCGCTATCTTTTCGGGGCATCCCCATTGAACTCATAAAGCTCTGCTTACATCTCAGAATAAGGAAGCTGCACCTTTCCTCACAAAAAGGCATATACGCAATAGAGCATCAGATTGATTGTGTTTAAAACTATGCTCATATCGGAGATTCTTGTTGACACAGAAGCATGTACTCAAAGATTTGATTGAAACAATACATGCGGGAGACTTTAATGCCTAAGTCGCTGATAATAA
>CAZJJH010000251.1:0-2416 GCA_964546265.1 uncultured Candidatus Cloacimonadota bacterium | reverse complement strand
GCAATGTCAACCTGCCTTTAAGCCCGGATGATGCTCTGACCATAGCAGTATCCCAGCTGGAACCCTTGCTGAAGTAAGGCTGATGTATCAGGAAAGTAAAAAGTATCTTAAAAAACAAATTATGCAAAAGGGTACAAGAAAATACTTGCCACAATCGGCTCAGATATATACATGACCCAATACAGAATTTAGGAGATCAAGATATGCCTTCCACTTTTGTTTGTACAGATTGCGGATTTGAGGCCAGCAAATGGAGCGGTAAGTGCCCCAATTGCGGAAGTTGGAGTACGATGAAAGAAACAGGCAGAATTCTGGGAAAAAAGAATTCTGCATCCGGCACGCTTCAGAGGAATAAGGCAGAAAAGATAATAAAGATAAGCCACTGTGAAGAGCAACGGCTGGATACCGGGAATTCGGAGCTAAACCTGGTTCTGGGAGGTGGAATTGTATCCGGGATGTTGATTTTGATAGGCGGAGAACCGGGGATTGGTAAATCCACCTTGATGTTGCAATTGGCAGAATGGCTGGGAAAAATGGGCAAGAAAGTGCTTTATTGCTCTGGTGAAGAAAGCGCTGCTCAGATTCATATGCGCAGCAAAAGGCTGAAGGTAAGCAGCGAAAACATCTTGCTTTTGTGTACAAATGATACAGAGCACATTGTAGAGAGTATCGAGGAAGAAATGCCAGCTCTAGCAATCGTTGATAGCATCCAATCCATTAGTCTGAGCAGCATAGATAGTATTCCCGGCAGCATCACCCAACTAAGGGAAAGCACAAACCGATTGCTAAAATGTGGGAAGCAGCTCGGTGTACCGATTTTTATGGTAGGTCACGTAACCAAAGAAGGATATGTAGCCGGACCCAAGATCCTTGAGCACATGGTAGATACTGTTCTATATTTTGAAGGTGAATTACGCAATCAATATAAGATACTAAGAGCCGTAAAGAACCGTTTTGGCTCAACAAACGAGATTGGGCTTTTCGAAATGACAAGCCTTGGTTTGATGCAAGTAGATAGTCCCAATTCTGTTTTCCTCAGTAATGAACTGGCTCAGATCGGGACATCCATCGGGTGCATAATTGAGGGTACACGGAGCTTCATTGTAGAAGTTCAATCCTTGGCGACGGGATCAAATTACGGTACTCCGCAAAGGGTCGTGGTGGGTCTGGAGCAAAAGAAACTGGCGATACTTCTGGCAATCCTGGAAAAAAACCTTTCCTTGTATCTGCGCAGTAACGATGTATTCATCAATCTCGCCGGGGGAATTCGCTCTGCGGATCCTTCGCTGGATCTTGCAATCATTGCAGCAATCATCAGCAGCCTGAAGGATAGCCCTTTGCCGGAAAATTCTGTGTTCATCGGTGAAGTGGGATTAAACGGTGAAGTGCGTCCGGTATCCCAGCTCGAAGCCAGAATTTCTGAAGCCAGCAAGCTGGGATACACAAACATCTTTGTTTCGGGTTTTGCTAGGCTAAAAAGCTCAACCCAAGTTCATAAAGTAAAAGATATCAAGCAGCTCTTTCAAGCGCTAAGCTAAACGCTTGCCGCTCCGCAGATATCCTTTAGAGACTTATCCTGCGTCAACAAATACTCTCCCAAGCCCATGATCAATTCCGGGGCTGCCAGGGGGTTTATAAAGTTTGCAGTACCAATGGCAACAGCGGATGCACCCGCCCAGATGAACTCCAGAGCGTCCTTCCAGTCGTAAATCCCGCCCATAGACAGCAAAGGAATATCTACCGCCCGGGAAACCTTGTAGGTAAGAGCCAAAGCAATTGGCTTGATCCCAATCCCGGTGTATCCCCCCAGTCCTTTCTTTATTCTGGATTTTCCGTTGCGGTAATCTATTGCCATGCCCCAAACGCTGTTGATGAGAGCCAGAGAACTTGCCCCACCAGATTCTGCTGCTTGTGCTATCGTGGTAATGTCAGTAACATTTGGGCTCAATTTTATACAAAGCTCTTTATCTGTAAGCCCGGCAAGCTTTGAGCTGAGCCGATGAACCACATCTGGATTGGTACCAAAGGCTATGCCCTCATTTTCCACATTCGGACACGACACATTAATCTCATAACCGGAGATTCCCTGGCAACTTTCCAGGCTTTCCATCATTCGGCAAAACTCATCTATGGTAGAGCCGGAAAAGCTCACGATTAAAGGCATGGAAAGCCTTTGGCGATACAGAGGTAAACGCTCTCGGATAAACTCTTTCAAGCCGGGGTTTTGCAGGCCAATAGAATTTAAAAGTCCCGCCTCTGTTTCGTAAAGCCGGGGGGGTGGATTGCCCTTTTTGGGTTCCATGGTGATCGTTTTGCAAACAAAGGCACCCAAACAGGCGGGATCGAAGAATTCAAAATTCTCCAGATCAAATGTACCGGAAGCAACAGTTAAGGGAGTATTTAGTTCCAATTTTCC
>CAZJJH010000250.1:0-2424 GCA_964546265.1 uncultured Candidatus Cloacimonadota bacterium | reverse complement strand
CACAAACAACAGATTACCAAAAATTCTGCGCATTAGTTCCGGAAGACCACCTTCGTAGCTCAATTGCAGCTGATGGATATACTCATGCGGGGCTACTATCTGAAACCAATCCTCACCAAAAGAGAGCTCATCACTGGTGGGAGGATACATATAAAGCCCTATTACATTACCCACAGGATTGGCAAAGCCATTCACCAGGTTCCCCATGTCCTCCAGCTTTATTGCCGCTTTGCCATAAGTGTTGCCGGTCATCTTTTCCAGGCGGGGTCGATAATACTCCAGCACCTGCAAGGCGTGGTATGCCTCGTGCTCCATACCGCTTCTGTAGTAAACGACAAATTTATCGTTTGCCATGGTCTTCAGCGCTGCTGGCGCCAGGATCGGCACTAGCAAAAGCATGAGTATCAAAAAAAGTTGAATCCTGCTCATAATGTTTTCCCATTGTTTGTTTTGGCTCAATCAATTTGAGAAAAGATATTGGTCAAGAACTTCTTTCAGCAAGGCACAGATGTACCGGATTATTTATCTTGACGAATTCCTGGTAAACCACCACTAAAGCATATCACAATATTTGACATCTGACCAACGGCAGAAATCCTCATCAGTAGGATGTTCTGCGCAACAAAAGGAGCGTTTATGAAACGACTTGTGCTGGTCTTGGCTCTGCTGGTTTTGGCTACAGGGAGCCTATTTGCGCTGAGGATTAAGCTCAGCTCTGAGGAAAAATCTCTACATATTTTGCAATCATCCCCCCAAGAAACAATTCTTCACTACGTAATCGGTCAATTTGACACTGAAGAGACCATCATCAATGGCGAAGAGTGGTTTCAACCAAGCCTGCCCGGCGAGGGTGTGACTCAGGAAAAGGGCTTGCCTGAACTCCCGGTCTTCAATCGCAGCATCATCATCGACAACAGCGCGCACATGAAACTCGAAATCTTCGATGTGGAATACACGGATATGCGGATGCCGATAGCCCCTTCCAAAGGTGTTATCAGTCGTGATGTTGACCCAAAGACCGTGCCCTATTCCTTTGCTGAGTTTTATGCAGGAAAAGATTTTTATCCAAATAAGATCGCAGCCTTGTCGGATCCCTATATCATGCGGGATTTCCGCGGGATCACGATTCGCACCACTCCTTTTGCCTATCGCCCGGACACCAAAACTCTGCGGATCTATCATTCTTATAAGATCCGCGTGTATCAGGAAGGCACAGACACCAGAAATGTGCTGCAACAGACCCGATCCACGATCTCGCGCTCTTTCAGTGAGATTTATCAGAACCACTTTGTTAACTGGAACAACTACCGCTATACGCCACTGGATGATAGTTTTGGCAAACTGTTAATTGTCTGCCATTCCAGCTTTATGAGCACCATTCAACCCTGGGTAAACTGGAAGCGCCAAAAAGGCATAGAAACTGAACTTGTGGAGTGGTCCACCATCGGCACTACAGCCACACAACTTCAATCCTATATTCAAAACCGCTACAATCAGGATGGCAATCTCAGCTATGTGCAGATCATTGGTGACGCGCCGCAAATTCCCTCCCTCAGTTCCGGTGGTGGCGGCAGCGATCCTTCATTTTCACTGGTTGCCGGTAGCGACAACTACCCCGATATCTTTATCGGCAGATTCTCCGCCGAGAATGAAGCTCAACTTAGCGTCCAGTTGTTTCGCAGCATCGCCTACGAAAGAGATCTGAACTCCTCCGCCACCTGGCTTTCCCGCGCTATGGGAATCGCTTCTGCCGAAGGAGGCGGAAGCCAGGGAGACAACGGGGAAAGCGACATTCAACACATGAACAACATCCGCACCAAGCTGCTGAACTATGGCTATAGCTCTGTAGATCAAGTATACGATCCCGGTGCCTCTGCTGCGACGGTCTCGGCAAACGTCAATGCCGGCCGCGGATACATCAACTACGTGGGTCATGGCTCCACTACTGCCTGGAGTACAACCGGATTTAGCGTGACCAACGCGATGAATCTCAGCAATGGCAATATGACCCCATTTATCGTGGATGTCGCTTGCGTCAATGGCAACTTCGTCTCCATGACTTGTTTTGCCGAAGGCTGGATGCGCAGCCCCAATGGCGGAGCCATCACCATCTATGCCAGTACCATCAATCAAAGCTGGAATTCCCCGATGCGGGCCCAAGATGAAATCGCCGATCTCTGGGTCGCCGATGCCAAAAGCACTGTGGGTGGCTATTACTACAGCGGTTCTTGCAAGATGATGGACGTCTATGGCAATAGCACCGGTTCCGACGGGGTTAATATGTTCAAAACATGGCATATCTTTGGTGATGCTTCGCTCATGGTGCGCAGCAAAACTCCCATCGCCATGAATCCCACTCACCCCAGCCAGATACAGGTGGGCAGCAGCTCCCTGAATATTACAAACGCTGCACCCGACGCTCTG
>CAZJJH010000249.1:0-2443 GCA_964546265.1 uncultured Candidatus Cloacimonadota bacterium | reverse complement strand
GATATTTTGGGAAAATCGGAAAGGTCGTCTGTAAGCCTGGTAACGATATCCCCAGTGCGGAACTTTTGGAAAAAGCGGTAATCCTTCCCGCAGATAAAGCTGAAATACAGCATCCTGAGCGCATGTTCAAAGCGAAGGTTCACCCATGCCCGAATGCAGGGGTAAAATCCGGTTAAGAATTGCGCGCCGCCGATTGCCATGAAAAGCCACAATACTTTATTCACTTCGGTCATCGGATCCGGATACAAATCCGGCTTGGCCAGGATCTCCTTCAACAGGTCGATCATACGCTTGAAGGCATAGGGATAGGCTATCTGCACCGCAGATGAAGCCAGAGTAAACAGCACCATGATGATCACAAACCAGATCTGCTTTTTATATTGGTGTAAGATCCACTTGATGTGCTTATTCATGATCCGCCCCCAATAGCTGCAGTTCCACCAGTTTGCGATACTCCTCGCTGGATTTCATCAAATCCTGATGGTTACCGCGGGCTGTGATTTTGCCTTCAGAAAAATACAGGATTTCGTCAGCGTCTAATACGGAAGTAAGTCGATGCGCCACGATCACCATAGTCTTTCCGCCAAATGCCTTATTCATGGTGCGCTGGATTCGGGCTTCGGTTTGGGGATCTATGGAAGCTGTAGCTTCGTCCATTATGATGATCTCAGAATCAAATGCCAAAGCCCGGGCAAAAGAGATGAGCTGTTTCTCGCCTTGGGAAACGTTTTGTCCTCGCTCTGCCAACTCCGTATCGAGGCCTTCCGGCAAAGCTTTTACGAAGTCGTCCAATTGCACTACGCTGATGGCATTTTGCACCGTTGAGGGCGCAATTGTGTCGTTGTACACGCGCACGTTTTCCAGAATTGGGCCAGGGAAGAGAAAGATATCCTGCAAAATCAGCCCGATCTTGCGCCGCCATGCCCTGAAATCCATCTCCCGGATGGGCATACCATCCACAGTGATTTTACCCTTTTGCACATGATAAAATCCGCACAACAGGCTGATCGTGGTGGATTTCCCGCTACCTGAGGGACCTACCAGAGCGATCTTTTTGCCTTTAGGAATGCTGAAAGATACGTCCTTTAATATCCAATCCTCCTCATCATAAGCAAAGCTTACGTTTTCAAAGCGGATCTCCCGTTCAAAGGAGGGGGTTTTGGTCCCGGTAAAAGCTTCATCCTCCGTTTCCAGAGCGGTAAGCTCCAGAATGCGTTTCAAGGATACAAAGCTGCGTTGCATCTGCATAAAATTCTCGCTTAAGTGCATTAGCGGCCATACCATGCGGTAGATATACTGGATAAACACGATGAGCGTACCCAAAGTGGCGATTCCAGCGATAATCTTGGGCGCGGAGATCATGATCACAATCACCACAAAGACTACGTTGAAGATAAACATAAAGAAACTCTGAGCACCATATTCGATAAAACTGGTCTTGATCTCAGTCCTTTGTTTGTCCTTGGAGGCTACTTTAAGATCTTCTATTACTCTTTTTTGCTGATTCAGGGCTTGAATCATCTGCATACCTTGCACGTAATCAGTGATCTTGGCAGAGATCACGGCATATTTCTCGCGGATGATCCGGAAAAAACGTGATATATAGCGGAAGAGAAATGAATATGCCACGATAGTTACGGCAATGATTGGCAAGATCACCATTGTAGTTTTCCAATCTCTGAACATCAATACGATAAACACTCCCACAAAAAAGAGCAGATTACCGATGATAGTGATGGAAAGCTCTGAAAACAGCACTTTTACACGCTCGCTATCGCTCTCCACCCGCGCGATAAGTTCACCAACCGGTTGTTTATTGAACCAGCCCACTGGCAGTTTCAAAAGGTGGCTAAATACATCACCCTTGAATTTGGTGATGATTTTGATGCCAAGCCGCGAAAGCAGAACTATCTGCAGATAGGAGAGTAAGCCCGAGATCAGCACCACTGCTATGAACATGAGCCCATAGTGCATGGTTTGGCCCATATCCTGATTGGGGATACTTTCATCGATGATTAGCGCAAGAATTAAGGGATCCACCAAACGCAGCGCGGAGGTGATCAGCATGGCAAAAAGTCCGAAGAATAGGAGTCCCTTATCCTTTTTGATAAAAGGATATAACAGCTTGAGGTAGTAGGATAACTTTTGCTTTTTTTCCGCCATGGGATTTCTTTTAACCTGTCATTATGGATTTTTAATACTATGGAAACATTGATCTTTCTAACGGGGATTCTGAATGATCTGACAAACAAACACATCAGTCCGTATTATCCCGGATATGCCGTGAGACCACAATAGGCTAATGGGGGACTGGTAAAAGATATGAGCAAAGAACTGGGCTGAAAACACATTGGTCGGGATGAGAGGATTTGAACCTCCGACTTCTCGGTCCCGAACCGAGCGCGCTAACCGGACTGCGCTACATCCCGACCGTGTTTCGCTA
>CAZJJH010000248.1:0-2445 GCA_964546265.1 uncultured Candidatus Cloacimonadota bacterium | reverse complement strand
GGGCGCTAAAATCGAAAATGATAGAACAAACCTGATAAGTATACTCCCGCTCCTGGTCTTTACCAGTCCATAATCGGCTAATATTTGCAATAATCGTGACACAATAAAGTCCAAATAGTGCTGTGACAATATCCGAAGCCAGTCTCATCTATCTGTCTGCCGATAAAGCTAAACGACTACTGTGATAGGTGATACTCATTGACAATTTTGGGTGAGAGCTTGTAGTCTTAAGTATTTTTGAGGATAAATGCAAAAATGTTTCACTTGACACATAAGCATTTCTCCTTTAGTTTGCTTCAAAAATGAAAGTGAGGACCGCATGGAACAAGAAAATCGAAATTTTACTTATGGTCAGCCCTCCGCCCCCATCATGAGTGTGGGACAGTGGATAGTAACAATGATCCTGATGGTAATCCCGATAGTAAACATAGTGTTGCTTATTGTTTGGGGTTTTGGCAACGGCGATAATCCAAACCGGAAAAACTGGGCCATAGCGCAGCTCATTGTTATGGCGGTAGGCGTAGTAATCTGGATTTTGATGTTCAGCACGATTGTTGGCATGATGTCCGCATTTGCCGGTATGTAAGGCATATACAAGATTGTCGCATAAAACATATTAAGTTTTGTAAGAAGCGTTGATGGAAGCAGTGCGTCTAAGTGGCATAGACAGTCTTTTGGAAACCACGCGGGATTTCCTGCAAAGAGGCTACCTGGTTCTGGCATGGTTTGGCAGTCCTGAAGAACTTATCTACTGTCTTTTAGGAAAATCCGCTAAACTGGAATTGTTTTGCTGCCCTTTCCCGCCCGATAGACGATATCCTTCTCTTACGCCTCACTACCCCGCTTTTCAAGTTTTTGAACGTGAACTGTATGAACAGTATGGCATTACGCCGATTCGCCATCCCTGGTTGAAAGGCTTCAGATTTCCCCCAGAGAACCCAGCCAGGATGACAGATTACCCCTTTTTGAAAAGTGAATCAGAACTTATTCACGAAGTTGGAGTGGGACCGGTGCACGCCGGAGTAATAGAACCCGGACACTTTCGCTTTTTACTGAGAGGCGAGATCATCGAGCATCTTGAAATCCAATTGGGCTACCAACATAGATCCCTGATGCAGTTAATGAGCCGGGGAGCTTTGGCAGAAAAGATTCATTTTGCCGAAAGCATCGCCGGAGATACCGTTATAGCGAATGCCACCGCCTTTTGCAGAATCGTGGAAGATCTCTCTGAAACAAAAGCAATGGCGCGGGAGATCAGGTTGCTACTTCTGGAAATGGAAAGGGTAGCAATGCATCTTTCCACACTCTCGGCTCTGGCAGGGGACCTTGCATACATTATGGGTCAAAACCTATTTGCCGCCCTCCGCACCAGCGTGATAAACTCCACCTTAAGTATCTGCGGCAGCAGATTTGGCAAAAGAGCACTGTGCGTGGGGGGAGTAAATTATCCCTTGAACCCGCAATTGATAGCTGATCTGAAACGAAAGATGAAAGACTGTGCGAAACAGATTCATAATAGCGCTGAAGCGATGTTTGCAAATTCAAGTGTACTTTCGCGGCTGGACGATACCGGAAAGGTGGCTACTGATATCGCGCTTAGATTTGGTTTTAGCGGAATCTGTGCTAAGGCAAGCGGCATACCGATGGATCTCCGGGCAGATTTTCCTGATGAACTTTTCGAGGGATACCTGGTGCAGACAGAAATCAGTGGCGATGTGTATGCCAGAGCATTTCTGCGCTATACTGAAGCCATGCAATCTCTGGATATGATCCAGATCTTACTAAATTCAATTGACCCAGATGCCCCGATTTGCGCTTCTCCCAAGCCCTTGCAGGCAAATCGAATCGCCATCGCCCTGGTGGAATCCGCCCGCGGACGTTTGCTACATATAGCTAAAACAGCGAACGACGCATCTACTGCATGGTATAGAGTAATCGATCCCTCAATGCAAAATTGGCAAGCCTTGGCGATCGCAGTAAAAGGAGAGCAAATCTCCGATTTCCCATTGTGCAACAAAAGTTTCGATCTCTCTTATTGTGGGAGTGACCTCTAAATGTTTCATCTACTTAAGGCTCGCGCCTGCCACGGTTATCAAGCTATTCCGGATCCTCTAAAGGCAAAGATGGATCCCGCCTTTCCCGGCTTTCCCGTAATCGGGGAAAACGCAGATCTAAACTTATTGAACAGCGTGTGTCCCAGCAAGGCTTTTTCTGTAAACGGACTGGATTTGGGAAAGTGCATCTTCTGCGGCGCATGTAGTAGAGCATACCCGGAGCAGATCAGCTTTTCAGCGGATTTCCGGATGGCGGCTGATTCCCGGGAAAAACTGTTGGTGAAGCCGGGATCCAAATCTATGCCTGCATTTGATTTTCATTTACCTCGCAGCTTTAGTAGATCTTTTGCCCTGCGCAATGTATCTGCGGGAGGCTGTAATGCTTGCGAAA
>CAZJJH010000247.1:0-2447 GCA_964546265.1 uncultured Candidatus Cloacimonadota bacterium | reverse complement strand
TGATAGCATTGATATCAGGATTGGTTCCACTTTATGTTTCTGCACTTGTCTGAACTGTCCTGACTTTGAAAATTCAGACAAATGTGGTGCATTGAACGCCGCAGACCCGCCCCCAAGAACACTTAACAGAGGTTATTATGCAAAAAAGAAGAGTAGTTATTACCGGAATAGGTGCTATCACACCCGTAGGACACAACATCGCCCAGACCTGGCAAAGCCTGGTTGGGGGAGTAAATGGTGTTGGTCTGATCTCCAGATTTGACACAGAAAACATCCCGGTGAAGATTGCAGCTGAAATTAAGAACTACAATCCCGAAGATCACTTCGATCATAAAGAGATAAAAAAACTGGATATGTACACCCAGTTTGCCATGATTGCAGCGCGTGAAGCCGTGCAAGATTCCGGGCTGGAAGCCGGAAACTATGATCCCGACCGCACTGGAGTAATTACCGGGGCCGGAATCGGCGGAATCCTCACTTTTGAAGAGGAATGCATCAAGTGTCATACAGCAGGTCCCCGCCGGATAAGCCCATTTTTCATCCCCAAAATGATCGGTAACATCGCTGCTGCCCACATAAGCATCGAGCACAATTTTAAGGGCATAAACTTCAACGTTATGAGTGCCTGCGCCAGCGCTAACCACGCCTTGGGTACCGCTTTCCGTTCCATCCAATATGGCGATGCCGATATCGTGATCTCCGGGGGAACCGAGGCCGCGGTTACTCCGCTGGCTGTTGGCGGATTCTCTTCCATGAGAGCGCTTTCTACGCGCAACGACGACCCTCAAACCGCATCCCGTCCCTTCGATAAAGAGCGCGATGGATTTGTAATGAGCGAAGGTGCCGCCATCCTGGTACTGGAAGAATTGGAACATGCCAAAGCCCGCGGCGCCAAAATCTACGCTGAACTTGCCGGCTATGGAGCCAGCGGAGATGCCTACCACATTACCGCCCCTACCGAAGACGGTGAAGGCAGCGCCCGTGCCATTTTGATGGCGATCAAGGATGCCGGACTTAGCACAGATGATATCGATTACATAAATGCTCACGGCACCTCCACTCCCCTAAACGATAAAGGCGAAACTCAATCCATCAAAAGCGCCTTTGGCTCCAGAGCATACGAGATTAAAGTGAATTCCACCAAATCTATGGTGGGGCACATGTTGGGAGCCGCAGCCGGAATAGAGGCCATTGCCTGCGTAAAAAGCATCGAAACCGGAATCATCCATCCCACCATGAATCTCAGCAATCCAGATCCTGATTGCGATCTGGATTACACCGTTGGTTGTGCCATAAAACAAGAAGTAAATGCCGCCCTCTCAAACTCCCTGGGCTTTGGCGGACATAACAGCGCGATAGTGATTACGCGCTACAAGGATTAAAGCCTCCCAATTTGGTCCCCCCTGCGCAATCTGGCGTGGGCGGGACCTGTTTTTTTTAGAAGAAGATGAGTAGCAAAGTGAAAAAGATTATCTCTCAGATACTGGACTATTTTAACAACAAAAAGATGCCTGAAACCTATCCAAAATGGGAAAAAAACCTGCAAAACCTACAAAAACGGATGGATTATAATTTTAACGACGACACCCTGCTGAGGGCTGCTCTCACCCACAAATCCTATCTCAGAAGACATTTTAACGACCATAAAATGCCCTCACCTTTTGAACGCATGGAATTTTTGGGCGACAGCATCCTGGGTTTTATAGTTTCCAAAGAACTATTTTCCCGCCTGCCCAACGAGCAGGAAGGTAAGCTTTCCAAGCTGAAATCCAAGATCGTATCCGAAACCTACCTTACTTTGAAGGCAAATGCTCTGGAACTGGGCAAATACCTGCTTTTAAGCCCGGAAGAAGCCGCCTCCGGTGGAGCCGAAAAAGCTTCGATCCTCTCTGATAGCGTAGAGGCATTGATCTGCGCCATCTACCTTGATAGCGGCATTGCCGCCGCTGCGCGATTCATCAAAAACCACATTCTGGCAAATTACGAAGAAACCGTAACTCGCGATGAATTGGTAAATTACAAATCTATCTTACAAGAATACTTACAAGCCCGCAACCAGGATCCCCCCAAATACATTACTGTAAGTGAAGATGGTCCGGAGCATCAAAAAGTATTCACCATCGAAGTCCGCGTGGGAAACAAACTGAGTTGCATCGGCAAAGGCAATACCAAAAAAACCGCCCATCAGGAAGCTGCCCGCCAGGCATGTAAGAAGTTAGGAATTTAGTTCCCCGCGGAAGCAATCCTTCACAAATAACCTGCCTTCAACTGCATAGCAATTTGACTCAGATAAGGCTATGGAGTTCAATCCCCCTACCCTATCTATCGCCATTACTATTAGTTAGGAGAGGATTGGAATCATAACCGGGATAAAACCATGACAGCCAATGAGTTCATTTGGCTATCTCTAATCTGTTCACAATGTCCCTACTTTATAGCCAAAAGAC
>CAZJJH010000246.1:0-2476 GCA_964546265.1 uncultured Candidatus Cloacimonadota bacterium | reverse complement strand
GGGCTGGGCTTTGAATTGATGCCCACAATGGATCAAGGTAATGTGACCATCAATATTGAATTGCCGGAAGGTGTCAGCCTGGACGAAACAGCAAAAGTGGTGGAAGAAGTGAATGAACGGGTTTCTAAACATAAAGAAGTGGAACACGTGGTGAGCAATATTGGCTCTCAGGGATTCATCAATACATCCACCAACCTCGCTAGCACAGACGTGAAACTGGTGGACGCGGATTTGCGTTCTTTCAGTACACTGGAGATGGTGGGAAAAATCACCAAAGATCTTGCTGATATTCCCAACGCTGCCATCAAAGTGAGCGATCAAAGCAATATGGGAATGGGCGGTAGCGGTATCAGCTTCTTCATTCAAGGTCAGGATCAGGAAGTGCTGGAGCAACTAAAATTTGATGTGATGGATCAGATCCGCGATATTCCCGGTCTTTTGAATGTGGATAGTAGTTCCAGACCCGGTACCACAGAGCTAACCCTGTATCCCAAACGTGAAAAACTGGCAGAAATCGGGGCGACCGTTTATGACCTCGCCATCGCCTTGAGAACAGGCATCGAAGGCATGGTCGCGACCTATTACCGCGAGGGTGGAAATCAATATGACATCAAGCTCACCATGCCTGATGAGGATACCGATCACCCGGATAAAATCATGAATATGAGTGTAGTGGTAAACGGACAAAGCTATCTTCTTTCCCAGTTGGTGGACGTGGATTTTGCAGAGGGAGTGTATCAGCTCATCCATGTGGATAGATACAAATCCATCGAAGTTACGGGTAATGCCGCTAAAGGCTATTCTACCGGACAATTGAATGCTGAAATCACTAACAGATTAAACAATCTGCAGTTACCTGGCGGCTATCAGATCCGTTGGGGTCAGGATGCGCAGATGCTTTCGGATACGATGTCGGATATGGCTAGAACTTTCCTGATCGCTGTGTTGCTAACCTATATGCTTTTGGCAGCCATCCTGGAGAGTTTCACTCAGCCGCTTATCATTCTGGCGACCATACCTTTAGCAATCATTGGTGTGATCCTGGCACTGTTCTTATCCGGAGTAGGAATCAATCTCTTCTCCATGCTGGCGATTATAATGCTGGTTGGCATTGTGGTAAATAACGCTATATTAATATTAGACTACGTAAATGTGAAGCGCAAGGAAGGTATGTGTTCACATGATGCGTTGTTAGAAGCTGGTAAGATGAAGCTGAAACCCATTATCATGAGCACACTTTCGATCGTGATCGGAATGTTGCCCATGGCTTTGGGAGTTGGTTCCGCAGGTCGCGAATTCCGCATGTCGATGGGTATTGTATCCATTGGTGGACTTGTTGTATCGACCCTGCTCACGCTTGTCGTAATCCCGGCGTTTTATTACCTGAGCACACGCAACGAAATAAAAAAGGAGAAGTGTAATGAGTAGAATCATTAAGCTAGTAAGTATGGCCATGTTGGTCGTGATCCTCACAGTAGGAGTGGCAGGATGTTTCGGGAACTTTGCCGCAACCCGTAAAGTGTATGAGTTTAACGGAAGTTTTGGTGACAAATGGATGAATCAGATCATGTTCTGGGTGCTTACCTTTGTCCCGGCATATGAAATTGCCGCGTTTGCTGATGTCGTTCTTTTTAATACCATCGAGTTCTGGACAGGATCCAATCCTGTCGCAATGGGACCTAATGATGAGGTGATTAAATACGCCTCACAAGATGGAAAAAACTTGAAGATCACCATACGTCAGAATGAAGTAAAAGTAGAAGATATTGGGAATCCGGGAGAGGAATTGGAGCTCAGTTACAAACCTTTGGAGAAATCCTGGTACTATCAGAGCGAAAACGGTCCCGTAAGGATTGCTACCATTTCTTCAGACCATGCAGATTTCTTCCACCCTTCTGGAAAAGTAATAACCATGAATCAACCCATGTAATGAGGTGTAAATGATAGATAGAGAAAAGCTCGAATCCGTATTGGATAAAGTTCGCCCAGCCATTCAGGCAGATGGCGGAGATGTAGAACTGGTCAATATCCGCGAGGATAACGTAGTAGAAGTTCGCCTCAAAGGAGCCTGCAACGGCTGCCCGATGGCTACCCTAACGCTAAAAGCGGGCATTGAACGCATCGTAAAAGAAGAAATGCCGGAAGTGGTAGAAGTTATATCAGTATAATAGAATGTATGTATTGCCCCCTCCATATAGCGTGGAGGGGGTTGCTGTTTCAGCAGAAGCTCATTGCCTCTGGGAATGCGAGGGCCTCTTAAGCAAAAAGAAATGTCTTTTCTGAATCTGCATACCGCCAGCATAAGCCCTTCACGCTTTATTTACAGGAGTTTATGTTGCTTTCGCTGATCTGGGAACAGGGTCCCGGGTATGGACATTACCAAAAAAAAGATTGACAGAAAATGGGCGCTTAATTTGTGTGGACAAACTGCTGCGGGGTGTAGCGCAGCCCGGTTAGCGCACTGGTTTTGGGAACC
>CAZJJH010000245.1:0-2499 GCA_964546265.1 uncultured Candidatus Cloacimonadota bacterium | reverse complement strand
ATGTCCTGGATCTGTTCTACATCCGGGATATCATCCTGAATGCCTTGCTGAGCCAAGTTTAAAACCCTTAAGCACAGCTTTTCTGCCATGTCGAGATCAAATTCGCCACTAACGTCTCCGGCTCTGAAGATGGCACGGCTAATCTTGTTTTTATCAAAATCTACTATATGTGAGTTCCGCTTGCGGATCTTAGAAAACATCGGGTGCTCCTTTTGGAAAAATCAGTATCTATATATGTGTAAATAAGTTAAAGGGCATTGCGGCATTTTTGAAAAACCGCAGTCAAGCTTCGATATGCATAAATACAGTCACTTAGCAATCTGTCAAGTTGATGTTTTTCCACCGCAAGGCCAAAAATCGGCTAAGATTACTCTGAATAAGGATTCCCGGCCTGTGAATTTTTTTTACCGCATTTATCTTTCCCCGGGCTGGTCCCAGATCGTCGCTGAGAAACAAAAAACCGCATAAAGATGTGAGAGTATTCTTTCTAAATGGCTTACAATAAGCCAATTAGCGCGTTGTAAACCAGGCGGGGAGAAAGCTAATGAAACCAAGCTGCCAGAGCAGAACAGATATCTGACACCGGGGGTAATGGGTCTGGCTAAAAGCAAACCCGGCAGGCTAGCTCCATCCCAAGGCTCGCTTTAGGTATCGCCGGGACTTCATCGATATATCCAGCCTGGATACTGCTGTGAGCATAGTACAATCTAAGGACGAAGGCTTGTTAAACTTGGGGCGAAGGATTCGGGATCGCGTTAATTTGCCCGGATAACTGCCAATCTGTTCAAAGAATAGCGTTACGCTGAAATTAATCCCCGATCAGTTTTTCTGATCTTCAAGAAACTGCAGCGGGAAAAAATGGCGCAGAGTTTTTTTGGAAAAACGGCACAAAAATTGTATGCTAAGCTAAAGAAAACATTTGGAGACTATTGTGAGTCTAAACATACGCAAATTTACCCTGATAACACTGCTTTTGGCGTTCATGATTCCGCTTCTGGCAGAATCACCTGCCGGGAATGGCATTAGCTATGCCTGGGAACGTTTTACCCAAACCCCGCCTCCCCAGAGCCCGGTGCGTCCGGTCGCTGAATTTGAGCCGGCGTCGCACGTAATGATCCGCTATCCCTTGGGGATTCCCACGGCTTTGGTGGCCCAACTTTCCAATACTGTGGATGTAATCTGCCTGGTAAGCAGCAGTTCTCAACAAAACAGTGCCACAAATTCATTCAGTAATGCCGGAGTGAATATGGACCGGGTGAGCTTTATGATCGCAAGTACGGATTCTTATTGGACGCGGGATTACGGCCCCTGGTTTGTGTATGATGGCAATGGCGAATATGGCGTGCTGGATTTTCAGTACAACCGTCCCCGTCCGGGTGATAACATGGTTCCGCAGACCTACGCCAACAATCTGGATTTGCCTTATTATGGCATGAACCTTCAGCAGACCGGCGGGAACTATATGACCGATGGCATCAATACTGCTGCTCAGACTCAGATCGCTTACAGCGAAAATGGAAACAACCAGAATAATGTGGATACCTTGATGGAACAATATCTGGGCATCAGCAGCTACCACGTGGTGCAGGATCCCAACAATACCTATATCGATCACATCGATTGTTGGGGCAAATTCCTGGCTCCGGATAAAGTGTTGATCCGCAGCGTTCCTTCCAGCCATCCGCAATATAACGCGATCGAAGCCACGGCAGATTATTTTGCCCAACAAATATCCGCCTGGGGCTATCCTTACCGAGTCTACCGCGTAAACACCCCGCAAAACCAACCCTACACGAACTCCCTGATCCTGAATAAGCGCGTATTTGTGCCTATTATGAACAGCAGTTACGACGCCGCTGCACTGCAGGTCTATGCCGAAGCCATGCCGGGTTATGAAATCATCGGAGTGCCCGGAAGTCCCTACACCCCCTGGGAAAGCACTGATGCCTTGCATTGTCGCACTCACGAGATTCCGGATGCACAGATGCTGCACATCGCACATATGCCATACTATGGGGTGAAGGATTTTGCTTCGGAATATGAGTTTGAGGCAGTAATTGTTGCCCATAGCGGAATGGATTTAGTTGCAGATTCCTTGAATGTGGTTTACCAGATTGGTGATGGAGACTGGCAGAATTCACCTTTAATAGCACAGACTGCTTACGAATATGTGGCAGAGATTAGCGGTCATGCCCCCGGAGATACCATTCGCTATTATATCGAGGCTAAAGACCAAAGCGGCAGAAGCAGAACGCATCCGAGCTTTGCCGCACTGGATCCCCACACCTTTGTAGTGTATGGTGACGGCAGTGGTCCGGAGCTGATTCACAACCCCTTCTGCAGTGTGGGCGAAGATGAGATTACTTTTGTAGTGAATGCCAGTGATGAATCCGGGATCCAACAGATAAGCCTGGAATATTGTGTGGATAACGGGGAAATGAGCCAGGTGGAAATGATGGAAGCCGGGGGCGGAGTATATCTGTATAGCCTGTTTCCGGA
>CAZJJH010000244.1:0-2552 GCA_964546265.1 uncultured Candidatus Cloacimonadota bacterium | reverse complement strand
TATCTCTTTGTCTCTATTTAGGGTTGCATCTGCTTGTTGCGCAAACAAGCAGCAATGCTTCCGTGCTCCCAAACGGGAATAAATCTTTGGTAGATCAAACAGCTATAGATAGTTTAAATGCTGATACTGCTGCAGAGACCCGGATAGATTCGCTGTTTTATGCTGCGGATAGCATTCGAGCATATTATGAGGAAGAGCAGATATGGCTTTATGGAAATACTTCCATTGAATACGGCAGCTCTAGCATTATGGCAGATTCCCTGTTTCTGGACATTAAAAAAGAGCAGGCAAAATCGATAGGAAGAACCCGGATGCAGGATGGAGATCAGCTGCTCATAGGCGAGAATGTCCGCTATGATGTTGATAGTCAGACGGGGATGCTTAAAAATGGTATGAGCTTTATAGAGAATGGCTATTACAGCGGAGATGAAATTCGCAAGATTGATTCAAATATCTACGATATCGATGGCGGTAGTTTTACTACTTGCGATCTGGATGAACCCAGTTACTGCTTTTGGGCGCGGGATATGCGTATCTACCAGAAGGATAAGGTGGTAGGAAAGCATCTGTTGGCATACGTTAATCATCTGCCCATATTCTATTTTCCCTTTGTAACGATGAGCATCAAGCGGGGGAGGCATCCGGGATTTCTTGTTCCAGAACCGGGTTACAACAACACGGATGGAAAGTATATCAGGGATCTGGCTTATTACTATCCTTACAAAGAATATGCCGATTTCACCCTCGGGATGGATCTGATGGAGAAAACCGGTTGGAAAGCCAATTTCGATGCAAACTATATAAAACGCTATTTCTACAATGGTTCTTTTAAGGCTGCATTTCAAAAGAATAGTTCCGGGGATAATACCTTATACGACTGGTCGCTAAAAGCGGGGCACCATCATGATCTTCCTGAAAAAAGCTCTTTAGATGTTTCCCTGGATTTTATCAGCAATAAAAGAATCTGGGAGAGTAGCGATTCCGTAGATGAATCTCTTGCCCAGCGTCTGTACTCCAGCGTCGCGTATCGTAAGCCGATTGGCAGCACATATCTGAATGCCGGAGCTTTGTACAATCAGGATCTTATCAACGATACTGCTTCTTTAAGCTTGCCAAGTGTAAGCTGGAGTGTAAGTTCTCGCCCTTTATATGAGTTATTCAAGCTTAAAAGCGATTCTTGGTATTCGAATATTTCATATTATTATAACTATCGTTTGGATCACACCGGGAGCATCCTTGATCCTGATCCTAGCTGGCAGGACTATCTTTGGGAAAATCGCTACGATCCCGATAATCCTGATAAATACATGGTAGAACACCACTTGGGTATGAAGCATGCCTTAGGGATATCGAATACTTACAACTATCGCGGTTGGTTAAATCTCAGACAAAGTGTGGATTATGCTGAGGCTTGGTTCGATAGGGATAGAAACGATAAAAAGCTGGTGAGAGGCAACGACTATTCCGCTTCCTTGAATGGGAGCTTCAATATGTATGGCTTAAAAACCTTTGAAGGCAAGAAGATATCTGCATTAAGGCATGTATTGACTCCCGGTGTCGGCATTAGTTTTGTGCCGGATCACTCCCGTAACAGTATCTTCTATGGCTTTGGTGGAATCTCGCTAAGAAGCAATGAAAAACAGGCTAATCTCAGCTTTTCGCTTGCCCAGAAGTGGCAAATGAAAATATCAGGAAAGGAAGGTGATCGCAAGCTGGATGATTTCTTTACCTGGGATTCCCGGATTTCTGCCAATCTGTATCGGGAGGAAAAGAAATTTGGGGATATAAACCATAGCTTTAGCTTTAAACCCGGTTCGATCAGCTTGAAAGAGATCAAGAATGGCACCTGGAAATTGGAGAACCTGAAGCTGGGATACAATAACCGCTTTAGTATGACGCAGAAGACTCACGAGATTGGCAAAGAGGGACTGGCACTGGAAAACATTTATTTTTCCCAAGGCATTTCTCTGGGCGGCACTGCGCCATATGCAGATTTCTTCCCACCAAAAAAGAACCGCACTTTCGACTCCTTTTATGAGGAAGATGAATATGATCCCGGTAAGGCAATAGATAGTGAATCCTGGAGCCTGGGGATAAACCATGATCTGCACGCAGAAAAGAAACTCTTTAAACCCGTTAGCCAGAACCTGAGAATGAACGCTTCCATGAAGCTTACCAAAAACTACAGCTTAAGCTATTCGAACTATTACAATTTGAAAGATATGGAATTGATCTCACAAAGCATCAGGCTGATCCGCGATTTGCACTGCTGGAAACTGGATCTTTCCTTTACTAAGAGAAATGATTATTGGGATTACCGGATTATCTTCTTCAACACTCAATTCCCGGATGCCTTGAGGTTTCAGACTCGTGACAGTAAAAGATACTAAGGGTGCGATCTTTTTGGATCGTGATGGCACCATCAGCCCGGATAAATTTGGCTATATCAAAGATCCGGACATATATCATTTATACCCGCAGACCTGCGAAGCCCTGCGGATAATGCAAGAACTTGGTTACCTGATCTTTATAGTAACAAATCAAAGCGGAAT
>CAZJJH010000243.1:0-2562 GCA_964546265.1 uncultured Candidatus Cloacimonadota bacterium | reverse complement strand
CAACGCAAACAATGGGGCGGTCTGAACATCTCCTTAAACGCTGCATTAAATTTCTAACCCTACCTGTTATCTATCTGTAAATCTGCCAGATCCTCCATCTTAGAAGCTGCACGACCACAAAAATTTATTCCTCTTGCAAGAAATCTCTTGACTGCAAACGCCAGAGCATTATTTAGGCATTAAACTAAATACCTAAGGATGAACCATGTCTGATAACGTCTTTAAGGCCATTGCTGATCCAAACCGGAGGAAAATACTCAGCCTGCTTAAAAAGCATCAGAGCCTAACCGCCGGCGAAATCTCCGAGCATTTTGATTTCAGCAAAGCAAGCCTGAGCGAACACCTCAAAATCCTGCGCAATGCCGGTCTGGTGTATGCCACCAAAAAAGGGCAATATATTCATTACCGGCTCAATACCAGCATTTTTGAGGACATCCTGGCGTGGATTTCAAACTTTAGGAAATGAGGAATCATGAAGCGCTTAAAAATCTTTACTGCACCCATCATACTACTGTTTATCTACTTGCTTGCTTTGGCATTTATTGGCAATATGTTGCCTGCTGACGCCCGCATCCCCATCCATTGGAACGCTGCTGGGCAGATAGATGGATACGCTTCGCGATCCACAGCTCTGATCTTTGCCTTTGTTCTGGTGCCGGCAATGTTTCTTCTGCTGTATCTACTTCCCTACTACTCGCCAAAATACAAACAACAAGCAGCCAGATTTGACCGCGTATTACCGTATCTCACCTTCATGCTGGTGCTGTTTCTTGCACTTCTGAATCTGTACGGGCTCTGCTACCCCTTGGGAGCGGATTCTTTACCATTCAATCCGGTATTGATTATCATCGGGCTGATGATGCTCTTTTTAGGCAATCTTCTACCCAAGCTACCTCGCAATTTTTTTGTGGGCATCCGCACTCCCTGGACCATATCTGATGAAGATAACTGGTATAAAACCCATCGAATCGGCGGACGGTGTTTCCTCTTTGCCGGTTTGGTGCTGATCCTGAAAGGTTTTTTTTTCATCAGCCCCACCGTGCAAAATATCAGTACCTGGCTGGCGCTGGCTTTGCTGCTATACCCACTTTTGTATTCCTTCATCCTGTTTAAGAAAAGCTGAAGCACTTGTTGCCGTAACTACGCTGCTCAGGAGTTCAAAGCAGCCCTTTTCTTCACATTATTCTCTTTCTTTGCAATGCTTTGGAATCTGACAGCATGGTAGATGTGGCTTCTATCAGCATGTTTTAAACGCGTATGGAAGACGCGTCTACTTTAATCCCTGATGCTTCAACCCAATATCAACACACCTTTATCGCTTAATGCTCCCACGCCCATAGCAAAATCCAGGCAGGAAACATCGCTAAAGTCCGGACAAAGCACTGAGCCCGGCAAAGCAAAGCGCCGGGTAAGAAGATAGAGATGTTAGCCCTTCTATTTGCTTTCACCCAATCTTATAGGCTTGAGGATAGACCGTTTTTTTGTTGAATGAGCACAGCGCGTAGCAAGAAATCCACAAAGCGCTCAGATTCCAATCAATATTTTGAAAATCACAGAACAAATATATTGACAACCCCGGGTATTGTTTAATATATGCAAAAAGTGCTTAGCCTTAGTGAACCAAATATTCCTGGAGTGATTTCGCTATGCATCACATGGAGTGGAAAAAATCCCCGGCTGGTTCAGTTTTTTTGTTTTCATAGGAATGAGAGGAAAAAATGAAACAAAAATACTTTCTTATTTACCTTGTATTAGTTCTGTTCTTTATTCCGCTATATGGGATAGATGTGCCGCTTAGCATTGTTGATACCATTTCATTTGGCGATCCCGCCTTATCCACAGTACAGCATCTGGGCGCAAACCGCTATCTGAGCAGTTCAACATACTCCATGTCTTTATTTGCTTGTGATGGGGACAGCATAGATATTCTGGATACCGTGGTAAACGCAAACAGTCTTTATGTCTGTCAAGCCCCGATAGCACAGGATAATCGTATATATGCAGTGTGTGATAATGCTAAGATATTAATTTACGATATTATCGGCGATAGTATTGTGCCGGTGGCGGAGATTTCCACGCAAGAGATTGGCGGCAGAACAAGTCATTATAGAGGATTGAAGGTATTTGGCAACAAACTTGTGCTGATTATCGAATACATTTTGGACAGGCCTACCGAACCGAATCCGCTTTATTCTGAGACATCTCTGTATTATCAAGTTTACGATATCACCGAGCTGAACAATCCGCAATTGCTTTGTAGCCGGGATCTCCCGGTTGTTAACAAGCACATTACAGATTTCTTGTTCGATGGCGGACAATACTATCTGATTCTATCTGATGGCAGGCTATATTCCGGTCCGGCTCCGGAAAGTATTGCTGAGCTAAACCTCCTGCCTTTTTATCCCGAGGGAGAGTTTGTCTTAAATGCACTTTTTAGAGATGGCAGGCTTACTCTCACTACTAGCAGTGAATTTGGTGCGAACCTGGTTCACTGCGTGGAAAGTGACGAAGGCCCCTGGGAAGTTCAGCTGATGCAATCTCTACCTTTTGATGTTCCCCAAG
>CAZJJH010000242.1:0-2568 GCA_964546265.1 uncultured Candidatus Cloacimonadota bacterium | reverse complement strand
TCTTTCCGATGACATGGCCACTAAGATCGATATCCAGTTTTTTGGTGATGCCAGGGATGCGCTACTGAAGGCGCTGGTGGAGTGATAGATGCACAGCTACTGAGGCGTTATTCTTCTATTATCGTTTCCGCTTCATCGTTGATTTCCAGGATCTGCCCGGCCTGAACGTCTTCCAACACCGGGATATTTTTGAGCTTAGCCTGGATCATGCGGGTGCGGGTGCCCACTAGTTTTTCGATATCATCACCGGCGCCCTTGAGTTTTTTCTGGGCAGCATTAAGGACATCACCAAAGAGCTGGAACTGGCTCTTGACTGCTCCCAGCAGTTTCCATACTTCACTGCTGCGTTTTTGCACCTGGAGAGTGCGGAAGCCCATCTGAAGGCTGTTGATAAATGCTCCCAGAGTAGTAGGTCCGGCTACACAGATTTGAAGGTCATTCTGCAGGGAGTGCACAAGATTGGTGTTCTGTAGCACCTCGGCATAAAGTCCTTCGAAGGGCAGGAACATGATGGCAAAATCGGTGGTTTCGGGAGGGCTGATGTATTTATAATGAATGTCCTTGGCCGCATTACGAATGGCATTTTCCAGCTCTTTGCGCGCAGCGGTGATCTTCTTGGGTTCGGATTCATTGTTGGCATCCAGTAGCCTCTGATAGGCGGCATCCGGAAACTTGGAATCAATTGGCAGATAGATGATGCTATCGTCCTCATCTTTGCCGGGAAGCTTGATGGCATACTCCACCCGCTCCTGGCTGCCTTTTTTAACAGCAACGTTGGTGGCATATTGATCCGGTGTGAGGATGGATTCGAGAATCCCACCCAACTGAATCTCTCCGATAATGCCACGAGTTTTAACGTTGGTGAGCACCTTCTTGAGGCCGCCTACATCGTTTGCCAGGCTGGTCATTTCGCCCAAACCCTTATTGACGCTTTCCAGCTGTTCTGTAACTTGCTTGAAGGCCTCTGTGATCCTGGAATTGATGGTCTTTTGCAGCTTTTCATCCACTGTCATGCGCATCTCATCCAGCTTTTTGGAATTATTATCCTGCAACATCTCCAAACGCTCCTGCACTGTCTTGCGGATGCTTTCCAGTTTTTGGTCTGTGGCAGCCTTGATCTCATCGTGCTTACGGATATACTCTTCCGAGTTCCGTTTTTGTAGCTCAGAAAAGTCCGTAAACTTGCGCCCCAGAGCTTCGCTAAGGCCTTCAATGGAGCTTTTCATGGCTTGGTTAAATTCGTTAAGCTTGTTTTCCGTTTCCTTACGAATCTCTTCCTGCTTTGTGAGAGTGCTTTCAGAGTTGTGGGTTTGCACTTCCCCAAATTTAGCCATCTCGCTTTTAACGTGGTCAGTTAAGCCCGTGATGGATTTGGCTGTGCTCTCCTGCATTTGTTGCAACCTGGACTCCGTTTCCTTGCGAATCTCTTCCTGTTTTTTAAGCGAGCTTTCCGAGTTACGGGTCTGCACATCTCCAAATTTGCCCAGCTCATTCTTTATATGATCGGTTAAGGTGCTAATCGATTGGGTAGTGTTTTGCTGCATTTGCGTTAGCTTGGCCTCGGTCTCTTTGCGGATATCATCCTGCTTGGCGATGATGGCATCGGATATCTTGCTCAGTAGCGCAGAAAAACCCGCCAGCTTTTCGTCATTTGATGCCTTGAGCGCCGTGAGGCTGTGGTTAAGCTCGCTACGGTTGTCCATCAAGCCTTGGTTCAGCTCTGATTTCAAGACGGTGAAGAGGTTAATCAGCTCACTCCGTGTGTTTGAATTGTCCTTGCCAAGGCTGGCAGCCAGGCGGTCAATCTCGGATTTGAAAACCCCTTCCAGTTTGGAAGAATCTACATCCACCCGGATTTTTCTGAATAATGTAAGGATCAGGTTGATCAGTACGATCACTGCCACTACGACCATCAAGATTTCCATGTTCATCTCCCTCTATTTGTTATCCAAGGATATGCGGCTCGATATCCTCTAATGTCGACAGACTTTTCATCGGTCATCCTATGCGCTGATCCACAGACTGCGCTATCCAAGGGGTAAAGATACCAAACATTGATGTTCCACATAGCTATTTTCTTCTCTGAGGCATGATTTTGATCTTTGCAGATCTTGGCAAGGATTTTCTTGCAAGGATTATCATTACGTATCCCAAAAAGCGAGTGTTTAGGTATTAGCGGCACATGAAAATGCGACACAGGCAATATTAGGGGCATTCTCGGGCAAAGCCCTGTATCCAGCGCAGGATTTCACGCCCAAAACATCATATTGCAGGCTGTTAGGCGCTCAGGTACGAGAATCAAGGTCTCGAGATTTTATCATTAATTTGCAGTCCGGTGGCAGCGCTTGTTCTATGGGCTGAGCATGCTATTCCGACGCATATATAGTATGTTTACAGACCTAACTGTCTATTTTACCTATAACTTCAACTTTCACTTCCGATACAATTCCAAACTCATCGCATTTATTTTCCAGATGCATGGCAATTGTTTCGTAGGCTATGTCTCGCTCTGTTACTAAATAGTATTTATCCATGCCAACGCCTACTTTCTTTAGGAAGTGAGCTTTG
>CAZJJH010000241.1:0-2604 GCA_964546265.1 uncultured Candidatus Cloacimonadota bacterium | reverse complement strand
GATAAAACATTGGGCAGGACTTGATGGATGTTTATCTCCTGATGCATGATTTATAAGAATATAGAGAATTTCCGCAGACATGTATGATTGGCCTTTTATGCAATAATCTTTAGAGTATTGGGAGAAATTTGCCAAATGGGATAGTGCTCAAACTCTTGAATGCCTTCGGCTGGATGTTTCTGCTTTTATGCTAGATTGATAAGCGCGATTGTAGCACGATAATCCGCTAAGTGCTCAAGACGGTGCCATCCAGGCTCTGTATCCATTTGCATCTTATGCCTAAGTTCATTTTTCCTGTTATAAATAGCATCTTTTCAGCGTGCGCAAAGGCATTTTGTGCTAAGGCTTATCTCTTTTACTATCATATATATAGCTATGCTTTTAGCGTTTTTCTCTTGACAGATTATTGCCTCTGTTTGACTGTCTCCGGCATAAGGAATATTGTTCCTAAATTCAGGAGATTTATGAAGAAATTCAGAAAGAAAATAATGGTCACTTTTCTGGGATTGCAAGTGCTCTTAATTGGGCCGATTATCGCAGATTCTGTGGCTGGAATCGGTAGTGATGAAATTAGCCAGGATCAGACTACTCTGGTGATTGACTCTCTACATACTCAGGAACCACCGGGAATTGAACCCGAAAAAATGGTTGCTTCCTACTATGCGAAGTATTTTCACGGTCGCAGAACGGCAAATGGTGAGATTTACGATCATTATGCCTTAACTTGTGCTCACAAAACTTTACCTTTCAATACAAAGTTACTTGTAATCAATCCTCAAAATGGTAAATCGGTTGAGGTGCGTGTAAATGATCGCGGCCCCTTCCCCAAAGGGCGCGATATAGACCTTTCTTTTGCCGCCGCAAAAGAGCTTGGTCTGCTTCGTCCAGGAGTTGCCGAGATGGAAGTAGTAATTCTGCATCCGGAGAATAGTGAGCAGGATGAACATATCCGCGAAGTAGCCCAGGATCAGCTCTTGCAAGATTTATACGTAAACAGATAAGACATCTACTCCCCCAAAGATATGCCGCATAAAGAAACCGGTGCCTTCCCCATAGAGATTTCCCCTCAAGTTCAGCATGCCATATCCCAAAAAGCGGCAGTATTGGCTCTGGAATCTACAGTAATCACCCACGGTTTGCCCTATCCAGACAATCTTTCAGCCCTAAAGAGGCTGGAAGAATGCGCCTGGCAAAATGGAGCGTGCCCGGCTACGATTTGCTTGCTGGATGGAATCTACCACATCGGACTGGATGAGCAGAGTCTGTCAAATCTGGAAAGCAAACTGGTTTCCCGGGAAAGCCTGGTAAAAGTTGCCTCCCGGGATCTCGCCATGGCAGCAGTGAAAAAACAAAGCGGTGGAACTACTGTGTCTGCAACAATGGCGTTGGCGCACAGCTGTGGAATAAGGGTTTTTGCCACGGGCGGAATCGGCGGTGTGCACAGAGCCTGGCAGGGAAGCCTGGATATATCTCTGGACATCAAAGCACTTTCTTCGATCCCCATGATCGTGGTATGTGCCGGATGCAAGGCTATCCTGGATATCCCCGCCACCATCGAAGCGTTGGAAAGCGCGGGAGTGCCGGTTTATGCCTGGCAAACCGATGAGTTCCCCAGTTTCTATAGCCGGGAAAGCGGAGTGAAAGTAGAGCAAGTAAACAGCACATTTCAGATCGCGGAATGCTTCAAGCTACACAGCATCTTAGCCCATACAGCTACCGGCATGCTGATTGCAAATCCAATCCCTGCCCAATATGAAATACCCAAACTAGAGATCGAGCCCAATATTCAGAAAGCCCTGGAACAGGCAAAAGGGCTAAAAGGTAAAGAGATCACCCCCTTTCTTCTGGAAGAACTTTCTAAACTCACCCACAATAAATCTGTAAAGGCAAATCTGGCTCTGCTTGAAAACAACGTAGCGCTGGGAGCGAGAATTGCCGGAGACTTAGCATGAAAATATACATCTCAGTAGATATGGAAGGAATTCCCGGTACTTTTAACTGGGAGCACGAGAAGATCGACCGCGCCAGTGTGCGCAAATGCATGATGGATCATGTAGAAATTGCCATTGATGAGATATTGAGTTCACCCGTAGCAAATAAGATCCGGGAGATGACTATTGCCGATTCCCACAGCAATGGTGATAATCTATTTTATCAGATAAGTTCCCGTGATGAACGCATTAGCTTGATATCCGGCTCTCCGCGTCCGGAATACATGATGCCCGCTTTTGATGGTAGCTACGATATGGTGTTTCTTTTGGGTTACCATGCCGGAACCGGAGCTTTGCACGCCAACATGGATCACACCTATTCCAATAGCAAGATCCAGAAGATCATGATCAATGGAATCGCTATGAGTGAGGCTCTGATAAATGCTGCTTATGCCGGCTACCACGGAGTTCCAGTAGCGCTTGTATCCGGAGATCTTGCTCTGCAAAAGGAGCTAATGCCCTTCATGCCCTGGTTGCAATTTGTAACTACCAAAGAGGCTGTTTCTAAATTTGCCGCAAAGAACTACTCATCTATGAAAGTGGAGAAAGATCTGCGGCGGGCGGTACAGGCGGCACTTCTCTCCAAAGATTTGCAACTGTATTGCTTTGAGCC
>CAZJJH010000240.1:0-2617 GCA_964546265.1 uncultured Candidatus Cloacimonadota bacterium | reverse complement strand
GCGGTGAAGGCAAGGCCTTTACCATACTCATTCCCCCACCAAATGTGACCGGTATTTTACACATGGGTCACGTGCTAAACAATACCCTCCAGGATGTCGTAGTCCGCTATCACAGAATGAATGGTGAGCCCACGCTCTGGCTGCCGGGCGTAGATCATGCCGGCATTGCCACCCAAAACGTGGTGGAAAAACAACTTGCCAAAGAGGGTCAGAATCGCCATCAGATTGGGCGAGAAGCCTTAGTAGAACGCATCTGGAAGTGGAAACACGAAAAGGGCGGAATCATCATCGACCAGCTGAAGCTTTTGGGAGCTTCCTGCGATTGGGAACGCCAGCGCTTCACGATGGATGAGATGCTTTCACGTGCTGTGAAAGAAGTGTTTGTAAGCCTCTATGAGGACGGTTTGATCTACAAAGGGAAATACATCATCAATTGGTGTCCACGTTGCGTAACGGCTCTGGCAAATGACGAAGTGGAACACAGCGATGAAGAAGGTAAGCTATGGCACATCCGCTATCCTTACGCCGAGGGCAAGGGATATGTAACGGTGGCAACCACCCGTCCCGAGACCATGCTGGGCGATGTGGCAGTGGCGGTGAATCCAGCAGACAGCCGCTATAAAGAGCTGATCGGCAAAGAACTGATCCTGCCTCTTACCGGGCGGCGAATTCCAGTGATAGCTGATGATTATGTAGATAAAGAATTTGGTACCGGCTGTGTGAAAGTAACCCCTGCTCACGATCCCAACGATTTTGAAATAGGCAGAAGACACAATCTTGAACAGCTCCTGGTGATGGATGAACATGGCATAATGAACGAAGCCGCCGGCTCCGATTTTGCGGGAATAAAGCGATATGCCTGCCGCGAAAAAGTGCTGGATCTGCTTTCGGCGCAAGGGCTTCTGGAAAAAACCGAGAAACATCAGCATGCTGTAGGACATTGCTATCGCTGCGATACAGTAATCGAACCCTATCTTTCGGATCAGTGGTTTGTAAGAATGGAGCCTTTGGCAAAGGAAGCCATAGAGGTGGTTCAGAAAGGAGAAATCCGCTTTCAACCGGAGCGCTGGACCAAGGTCTATATGCACTGGATGAACAACATCCGGGATTGGTGTATTTCGCGCCAAATCTGGTGGGGACACCGGATTCCGGCTTATTACTGTGAAGACTGCGGCGAGATGATGGTGGCAAAAGAGGCTCCAGAGCAGTGCAGTAAATGCCACAGCAACAAGCTAAGGCAGGATGAAGATGTGTTGGACACCTGGTTTTCGAGCTGGCTTTGGCCTTTTTCCACAATGGGCTGGCCGGATGAAACAGAAGATATCAAACGCTTTCTACCCACAAACGTACTCATAACAGCACCGGAGATCATCTATCTATGGGTAGCACGGATGATAATGAGTACCTTGCATTTCAAGCAGGTGATACCATTTGATACCGTTTTGTTGCATGGCACAGTTCGAGACGATATTGGCAGAAAGATGAGCAAATCCCTGGGGAATTCTCCGGATCCCATCGATATCATCCGGAATGTGGGCGCGGATGCTCTGCGCTTTTCCATGATCTTCAATACCCCCAAAGGCGCGGACGTGGCATATAGCGACACTATCCTGGAAGGGGGACGCAATTTTGCCAACAAGATCTGGAATGCATACCGCTTCATCATGATGAACATCGAAACTATCGAAGGCTTACCTGCGAAAGAGGATTTGGATCTGGAACTCGCGGACCGCTGGATTGTGTCCCGTTTGAACGAAGTAAGCCGGGATGCGCGCGAGCACTATGAAAATCTACGCTTGAACGATGCAGCACAGTGCATATTCCAGTTTCTCTGGGATGAATACTGCAGCTGGTATATCGAGCTCAGTAAGGACCGCCTCAAAGAGGATGCGCCCCATAAAAGCAGACTTACCGCTAAGTATGTGCTTCTGGATGTGATGCAGGCAGCCATGAGGCTCTTGCACCCCATTATGCCCTTTATCAGCGAAGAGATCTGGCAATCAATCAAAGAATACTTCCCAATGGAAGATGAGGCACTGATTATCGCAAAATTCCCCGTTCCAGATGAACGGCTGATTGATCTGGCAATCAATGACGATATGAAATTGATTCAGGAAAGCATCACGGCTATCCGCAACCTGCGCAAACAGCTCAATCTACCCCCTGCCACGGGAATCGGAATCGTGGCTCGTACGGCTGATGAGAGCCAAAACCAACTCTTTGAACATTACGCCGGTTATCTGAACCGTTTGGCAAAAGTGGAAGAGATAAGCTCTGGCATGGATGCTCAGAAGCCAAAACCTGCCGTGAGCGCAGTAGTGAGGAATCTGGAGATATTCATCCCTCTTTCCGGCTTGATCGATCCGGAGCAGGAAAAAGCCCGCCTTGCAAAGCAATTGGAAAAACTGCTCAAGGAGCTATCCGGAATATCGCGCAAGCTGGAAAATGAGAATTTCCTGGCCAATGCCAAGCCGGAAGTGGTGGCAAAAGAAAAAGAGAAACACCTGGAAGTGGAAACAAAAGTGGATCTTATCAAAGCCCAAATAGCAGATTTGTAGAATATTGAGAATAGCCTGGCCTCTGTGAACTAACGGGGGCCATTTTTTTTGTTGCGTAA
>CAZJJH010000239.1:0-2621 GCA_964546265.1 uncultured Candidatus Cloacimonadota bacterium | reverse complement strand
TGAGATTCGCTTCCAGCAGAAATGCCTCTGCTTCGCTGTTTGTGATGATGTAATCCAGAGCTGCAATATGAGCCACTAGCTGCTGGGTCTTGAGATCTTTGGAACTGCCGCTTAGATAGGATCTCACCCTGTGTTTTAGCGAGAGGGCTTTGCCTACATAGATTACTTCGTCCTTGGCATTTTTCCAAATATAGACGCCGGGTTTGTCCGGTAGATAAGGGATTTTTTCAGCTATTTGCGGCGTAGGCGCTTGCATAGATTCTTACTAACCTCATGAATGTAATCTAATTTCAAAAGTAAAGCTGAAGCGTAGAATAAGCCAAAAGCGCTAAGTGATATGATGGCTGATTTTACAACCAGAGCCGGGCGTGTATCCAGAGCGATAACCTGCCGCAGAAAAGTGGCCATGCCAAAGATAAGCAGAGAGATGATAGTGCATTTAACTATATTTATGGTAATGCCTTTTAAACTTATCAGGCTCATTCTTTTGCGAATCAGAATTACCAGGATTATGAAGTTCACAAATGCCGTAATGGAAGTGGAAAGTGCCAATCCCCGATGTTGAATAAATTGCATCAGGATCAAGTTCAGGCTTATGTTCAAAACAACCATTGCGGCGGCGAGCTTAACCGGTGTTCGAGTATCTCCCTGAGCGTAAAACAAGGGCGTTATCACCTGATTCATACTGTAGAAAAGAAGCCCCAAAGAGTAAAAGGAGAGTGCCTGCGCACTCATCTTTACAGCCATGGAATCAAAAGCACCATACGCAAAAAGTATGCGGATAAAATCTTCTGATAGCGCCAATATTAACGCCGTAATCGGCAACATCACATATGCCAGACTAAGGCTTGTAAAACGCACACTTTGGGAAAGATCTATGTAGTTTTTGCTGCTTACCAGTCGGGAAAATGTGGGCAGGACGGCTGTTCCTGCGCTGATGGCAAATATGCCAAGTGGCAATTGCATCAGACGGTTCCCATATCCCAAAGCTGTAATACTTCCAATCGGTAGAAAACTAGCCATCAAAGCGTCTGCAATCAGGTTGATCTCCCTGATGCCGATACCAATCATGGCAGGCACAAAACGTTGCCACATTGTTTTAAGCGCTTCAGAGCCAAAGCGGATTAGAAGCGTCAAGCGATATCCCACTTTTCGTAAATAAGGGAAATTAATGATAGTTTGCAGGATCCCGCCTACCACCACGCCCCAGCCGGCGTAAAAGATCAAACGTTCTGCCGGCAATCTCCATATCCAATATGGGATTATCACTGTTAGGATCATGCCAACATTAAGCAGTGCGCTGGAAAGGCCGGTCATGAAGAAATAATCGTGAGAGTTTAAGATCGCTATGAAAGTGGAAGAAAGACCGATAAAGAACAAATATGGAAAGATGACCCGCGTAAGCTTAACAGCCACTACAGCGGTTTTATCGGCAAGCCCGGGGTATAGGAGCGCTACAATCTGCGGGGCAAATAAAATCCCTAGAACGGTAAGAATGAACAAGAATATCGTAAGAATACTCAGTACATTAAGTGCAAACTCAATCTGAGCATCTCGATCTTGCTTGATCCCGATCCTATTATATATTGGCACAAATGCAGTAGATAGGGCGCCTTCTCCAAACAAGCGCCGCAGAAGATTGGGGATATTGTATGCCACATTGAAAGCGTCGTTCAGATATGCTCCGCCGAAGAAGTAAGCCATTACCTGATCTCTTACCAGCCCTAATATCCGGCTGAAGAACACTGCAATACTCATTACGCTGATATTGCGGGCAAGTTTTCTTTGGCTCATGGATTGATCAGTTTCGCAGTTTCCAGAAAGAGATTGAGCTGTATCAGGTTGGCATTTACGTTGCCTTCAAGCTTGCGGCTGTAATCGTCCAGGAGCAGCAGGTAATCCGGAATTTTATCCTCTATTGAGGGGTAAGAAATCTCCTGTAAAAGGTCCAGTTTATCCAGATTTGTGGTTTCATCGGGGGCAAGCTGAACCAAAGCAAGATCATTTGCGATTATTCCCAGATACGCCATTGTATCTCTTATGACATCGGCGTTTTCCTTATGTTTTGCCAATTGCTCCAGGAAATCAAGATGACTGTTGTTTTTTGCCATTTGTAAAAAATGGAATGCTTTATCGCGAGTGCTGTGGAGGCTTTCCTGCGCAACCCTGATGGCAGTTTTTAGATTCCCTCCACTTATCCGGGCTGCACTTTTGGCAGTAACGGTATCGACCTTGAAAGTATTGAAGAGAATGTCCTGAATCACGCCTTGCGCCAGAGGTTTAAAATAGACAGGTTGGCATCTGGAAATAATAGTGGGGAGAATCTGGGGCAATTTTTCTGTTATAAGTATAATCACCGTGTTCTGGGGAGGCTCCTCCAGAGTTTTCAAGAATGCATTTGCCGTCTTGGTATTCAGCATATCGGCATTTTCGATGATTACCACCCGATACTTGGCTTCGTGGATGGAGTATTCCAGTCTCTTTATTAAAAGACTGATGCTTTCTTTGCGAATTTCAGTATTGCCGTTGAAATAAAAATCCTGCCAGGGGCTTTCCATTTTGTTCTGGATATAAGCTTCATATTGTTTCAGAGCATCCGCATCCTTGATCTCCCCATCAGC
>CAZJJH010000238.1:0-2641 GCA_964546265.1 uncultured Candidatus Cloacimonadota bacterium | reverse complement strand
CAGATTATCGAACAGTAACGCCTTGGGAGGAAATATGATAGCTCTGATAATGGCGGGGGGTTCCGGCACCAGATTCTGGCCCCAAAGCCGCGCTGAGAAGCCCAAACAGTTTCTAAAAATAGCCGGTAAACGCTCCATGATCCAACTAAGTGTGGAGCGCCTCTTGCCGATGATTCCGCTAAAGGATATCTATATCGTAACCGCCGCAAATCAAAGCGAACTGGTGAAAGAACACCTGCCCGCACTGCCGGAAGAAAACATCATCATCGAGCCTTTTGGCATGAATACCGCCCCTTGCATCGCGCTGAGCGTGCAATATCTCAAAGCCCGCTATCCCGAAGAAACTGCCATGGTGGTGTTGCCGGCGGATCACGTGATAAGAGATACCGATGCCCTGCTAAAAACGCTTCTGAGGGCCGAAGAAAGCGCCGCGTCTTCCAGCTTGATCACTTTTGGGATTGTGCCGGATTACCCCGCAACAGGATACGGCTACATCGAAGCCGGAGAACGCATCGCGGAAGGCATTTATGCGGTCAGACGCTTCAAGGAAAAGCCAGATAAAAGCACGGCTGAAGCCTTTCTGGCAAAAGGATCTTTCTATTGGAACAGCGGGATGTTTTGCTGGACGATAAGCAGCATCCGCAAAGCCTTTGAAACCCACCTTCCGCAGGTGGCGGAGCTCTGCCGGAAAATCGGCGACATCTGGCAGAAAGAAGGCAACGCGGCAGATATTTCCACGCTTTACAAAATGATGCCCCGCAGCCCCATCGATATCGGCATCATGGAACCCGCCCAAAACCGCTGCGTGATCCCCGTAGATCTGGGCTGGAGCGATGTGGGAAGTTGGAAAGCCCTGGCAGAGATCAGCCCCACGGATGAAGAGGGCAATTCCTTCTTTAATCCTGCTTTAGCGATAGACGCAAAGGGAAACTATGTTCAAAGCTCCAAATTTACCGCCGTCATTGGAGTAGAAAACCTCTGCATTATAGATTGTGAAGACGCCCTCCTGATAGTGCCCAGGGATAGATCCGAAGAGGTTAAACAGGTAGTGGAATACTTGAAACAACACGATAAAAACGAACTGCTCTAAACAAACAGATAAGGAGATGCCAATGGACGCCAGAACTTTTGACTATCTATATTATAAAACTCACGGTTACAACGACGAACAGATTATGCAGGAAAGCGGCATGAGCGCTGAAGAACTGGAATTGATGGAACGCACTATGCGCCCACTTCTGGCAGAGATCGAGACCCAGCGCCCCAAAGCCGCCGATATCGGAAACGATTTTGTAAAATTCACCCGCTATGTATATGCGGAAAAAAGTGATCAGCAATTGGGATTGGCGCGCCCGGACGCCATAAAGGCCCGCAGCGGTGAACTCTTTGCCCTACCCGCAGTTGGTACTCTGGATTTCAACGGAATAAGCCTGCAAAAGGCAATCGAACAGCGCCGCAGCCTGAGGACCTACAGCGAGGAACCACTCAGCCTGGAAGAGCTTTCATTCCTGCTCTGGGCTAGTTCCTGGGCCCGCGATTTCCGCTCCAACGAACGCATGGAGATCACATTCCGCAACGTGCCTTCCGCCGGCAGCAGACACCCCATCGAGTGCTTTCTGGATGTGCACCGGGTTTCCGGATTAAAAAACGGTCTCTATTACTACCATCCAATCAAACACTGCCTGATTTTGTTGGACGAAAGCCCGGAGATCCAGCAGAAGATCTTTGAAGGATGCCTCAGGCAGGAAATGGTGGCAAAAGCAGCAGTGAATTTCATCTATAGCGCAGTTCCTTACCGCACTTCCTGGCGCTATGGTCAGCGCGGATACCGCTATTTGTATATGGATGCCGGACACATCGGGCAAAATCTACACCTCGCCGCAGAGGCCATCAATGCCGGTTGCTGCATGATCGGCGCTTATCTGGATGAGGGCATGAATGCTGCCTTGAATCTGGATGGTGTAGAAGAGTTTGTGATCTACGTCGCTGCCCTGGGCAAAAAGTAGGCGCGCCCACGGTTGAAATCCTTTAGCGGGGCTTTTTTCAAGCCTCGCCCGGCTGTGCTTTGCCCCATTTGTTATCTTTGGGATCAGAAGCTGGATTAGCCTGCCGCATATGCAGATAGATCCAGGTTATTGGAGCCTTTCCGGAACTTGCTTCAATTTTTCCTTTACAGGAATAGCAGCCGGGTTTAAGTGTCCTATGCATTGATTTTTATCTACGGTTTTCTATTTTTTTTGTTTTACCCCCTTATTTTTGCTTTGTTTAGGAACGCTTTATGCATCCTAATTAAAGCTGGATTTATCCTTACGAAGTGATAATATACCAAATAACAAGAAAAAAGAGTCACGCAGTTCTTGGATCAAGAGATTGCACAAAAAAAGAATAAACATAACCATAAATGGAGAGAAAAACATGAAGAAAACAACAGTTCTCTTTCTGCTCATAATGCTTTTGGGCATCCTTGCAGCAGATGTTTACACCATCGGAGATGGAACTTCCACTACTAATTATGTGCCCCTATACGGGCTATATGATTATAGCTGGAGTAAAGTAATCTACACCGCCGCCGAGCTTAGTGCCGCTGGTCTTTCTGCCGGGCAGATAGACGGCATCGGCTTTGAGGTTGGTAACAGCCCCT
>CAZJJH010000237.1:0-2684 GCA_964546265.1 uncultured Candidatus Cloacimonadota bacterium | reverse complement strand
TTTATTGTAATACTTCTGCACGTAGATACCATTCACGATGATACCGTCTATTCTGGCATCGATATTTTCCATCAATTCCTTGGTACGTTTGATGATTCCTTTTTCAGTAAATCCGCAACGCACAACTACAAAGGTCATATCTACTTTCTTTGTAAGAATCAGAGCATCGGTGACGGCAATCACAGGTGGAGTATCAAAGAGGATGTAATCATAGGTGTTTTTGAGCTCGACTATCATCTGATCAAAACGTTGTGAGGCAATTAATTCAGAGGGATTGGGAGGTACAAATCCGCTGGTGATAATATCCAGATTGGGGATTCCGCTCTCTTTCACCACTTGCTGCACAGTCACCTCAGGATCAATCAAATAGTCACTGGAACCGTTCTCTTTATCTATGCCAAACTTGCTGTGGATGGTGGGACGTCTCATGTCCATATCTACCAATACTACCCGGGCATTCATTTGAGCCAGTGTGATGGCAAGATTTGAAATCGAGGTAGATTTACCTTCTTTAGGACCTGAAGAAGTAACAAGCAGAGTAGCGCTTCCTTCGGCCTTACGCGCCAGGATATTGGTACGTAAGGTACGGTAGGACTCAGCAATTGGGGATTTTGGAGCATAGTGCGAGATTAGCTGTTGCAAAACAAAATGCATGGATCTGGTTAACTGCTGCCTTGTTTCACCTTCACTTTGCTCGATCATGTCGTTAAACTCCGCCAGTTTGCCTTCAGCTTCGCGAATCATGGGGATAGTACCGACAATCGGTAGGCGCACAAAGCTTTCCATATCTTCCAAAGTTCTTAGCTTAGTATCCATTGAGTGTACTACAAAGGCTACGCCGACGCCCAAACCGAGCCCCAATATGATGCCCACAAGGATATTCATAGACACTCTGGGTTTGATGGGCACACTGGGGCGGGTGGCATAATCAATGATGCGCACATTACCCACTTTGGCTTGCTCTGCTATCTTTGCGTCCTCGTACTTCTCCATCATAATGCCATGGATTTTACTGTCCAGCATCATATTTCTGGAAAGCCTTGCCAGTTCAAGCTCGGTATTGGGCAAGGATATGATGCGCTGTTCATACATCTCTTGAGTTTGCTCGAGACCGTTTACTCTGGTCCGGGCGAGCTCTAACTCCAGATTGGCCTGGATCAGACGGTTTACCAATTCACTTCTGTTAGAAAGAGGATCTGAGGAAATGTTTACGCTTATCAGCTTTTGGATTTCACGATTCAGATTTGTTCTGGCATTTTCCAATTCCCGATTTAACAGTAGAATCTGAGGATGATCCAAGGGATACTCATTCTTTGTAATCAGCTTGGTGATCAAAGCTTGGGTTTCCACTACCTGTTTCCTCAGTTCTCCAATGTAGGGAGTCTGGATCATATTATCGATATCAACCAAAAGGGAATCTTGGTCCCTTAGTTGCTTCGTGATCAGGTCAACGCTTCTGGCTTTCACAGCCATGTCAGTAAGAGCTGCTTCCAGTTCTGCTTCTAATTCAGAAGATTGCTCAATCAGCTTTGTGGTTTCTGCGCTCAGTTCTGTAAGCCGATTTAAGTTCTTAAACTCTCTGAGGTCATTTTCGGACGCCTGCAGTCTTCTGCTGATGGCATCCAATTGAGTCTCCAAAAACTCCCGGATTGTCGTATATTCCAAGCGGGCAAACTGGGTATTCTGCTGTTGAATGGCTTCAGCGATAGCATTGACAGCCGCTTGAGCTTCTGCCGGACTGGTGGATTCTATTCCGATAGTCAAAAGGTCTGTTTCGCGTTTGGACTCCACATTTACGCTACTGAGTCCGGAAGCCGGATTAGGCAAGGATGCGATGGGGAAAAGATCCCAATCCGGATACTTCTTCATGATTTCCCAAGCCAGAGATAAAGTGGGCTTACTCTTGATCAGCTCAATCTGGTTATTAATACTGTTCTTGCCCATTCCCGGAGTCGCCATCATCAGGAAGTTTGCGTTGCTGTTTTGATCTTCAAGAAGAATGCGTGAAGAAGCCGCATATATTTTGGGTTGCCGGGCAGTATAGAAGATCGTGCCCGCCATAGTAACAACAAACACAAGCACTATTAAATAGCGGTATTGAAGTACGATGCGTAAGTAATCAGATAGTTTTATCTCGTCCTGGATCGGTTGCTGGTTTTGAATTTGATTTTCCACTGAAGCCTTCCTTGGTTTATAATCCGGTAACTAGGTTGTACACGCTAAGAGCAATTGCGGCTTTGGACAGGAAATCTGCCACACGGGAGAATGCGTAGAAGATAGTGCCTGATACCACAATGGTATCTCCGGGTTTCATTTCCGGAATCAGGGTAGGATCCCCGGTTTCCAAATACTTTTTAAAGTTTACCCACAGGACTTTTTCGCCCTCTTCAGATGGCCTTACTATCCTTATCTTTGAAAGTTTTGCATCTTCACTGGGTCCCCCTGCGAGGGCCATCAGGGTTAAAAAATCAGTATCATCCGGTACTACGTATAAGCCCGGTTTACCAACCTGACCCAAAATATAGGTATTCATTTTAAGTTTTTCTACGCCACTGCGGATACCATCGAAGGTATACGCGGAAATATTGCTGGGCGGAGCAAAGGTCATGGTTGACTGACCAAATAATGATAAACTTATACAGATCAATAGGATCGCAAACAGAATCTTCTTCACATTTTCCTCT
>CAZJJH010000236.1:0-2713 GCA_964546265.1 uncultured Candidatus Cloacimonadota bacterium | reverse complement strand
CCCCCCCTTTGCAATTTTTGTTGATACGATTTGCAATTCTCGGTGAGACTTTATAGCCAAAGTCTATCCCGGAAACAAAATCCTTGACGGAATGTGAACCTCTGGCAGAGACTTACCTTCAGTTAATTATTTGAAGATATCTCTGCAAAAGGAACACCATGAAACACCTGAAAACAGCTCTGATAGAATACGCTTTTTGGCTCTATATAATTGCCTGTATGGCGTGGTTACTTTTGCGCCTGGCATCGTTTACCCTGCCTGTGGGCGCAATCCTGCTCTCACCGATTGTCCCTGTATTTATTTTGCTCTTGTTGAATGCATCCCTGGCGGCGAAGATCCTGGGCTTCCCTGATGTCCGCAAATTCTGGAAATACGAAGCAGGATTCGCCATAATACTCTCAATCGTAATGGCATGGGTGATCGTAGAGATCCGCCCGCTCGCTTTCTTTACTCAGATATCCAATACCGGCGCTATTTTAAAGGGGATTTTCAGCCCCAACACTGCAAAGATGGTGCCGATGCTGGCAGCCTTGGTGGAAACAATATATTTAGCACTGATGGCAACCGTTTTGGCGATTCCTTTCGCCTTTGTGCTTTCCTTTTTTGCCGCCAAAAACCTGATGTACGATAGCTTTTGGGGCAAGATCGCTTACATCCTGATTCGCACTCTTTCCACCATTTTCCGTTCCATTGAAGCAATAGTCTGGGCAATCATCTTCGTGGTCTGGGTGGGCATCGGTCCTTTTGCCGGCATGTTGGCATTGTGGATTCATTCGATTGCCGCACTGATCAAGCTATATAGCGAACAAATAGAAAACATCGATCCCGGTCCCGTGGAAGCCATCAAAGCCACCGGAGCTTCCACCCTGCAAGTATGGCGTTACGCGGTTGCCCCGCAAATTCTGGCTCCATATCTGGCATTCACTATCTACCGCTGGGATATCAACGTCCGCATGGCAACAATCGTTGGCTTCGTGGGCGGCGGGGGCATCGGTCTTGCCCTGTATCAGGAACAGCAGATGCTCTCCTGGCGCAACGTGGGGCTCATCATGTGGCTGATCGCCCTGGTAGTGTGGGTGATGGACATGTTCAGCGGCTACATCCGCGAAAAACTAATTGCAAATTGAGGTAACAAAATGCAATACAATCCTGTAGAACTAATTCTGAAAAAACGAGATGGCGGCATTCTTTCCCAAGCGGAAATAGATTTTTTCATTCACGGCTATCTTGCGGACGAAATCCCCGAATATCAGATGGCTGCCCTGCTAATGTGCTTCTACTTTCAAGGCGCAATGCCGGAAGAGATCAGTGCGCTTACCAAATGTTATATAGAAAGCGGAAAACAAATCCACTTCGAGGAATCCCTTCCCGTGGCAGACAAACATTCCACCGGCGGAGTAGGGGACAAGATTTCCCTGATGCTGGCTCCTATCGCTGCCGCATTGGGATTATATGTGCCGATGATTTCCGGCAGAGGATTGGGGCACACCGGAGGCACACTGGATAAACTGGAAGCTATCCCCGGTTTCAATACCCAATACAGCATGGAAGATTTCAAGGAGCTTGTGCTGAAGCACGGATTTGCTTTAGTAGGGCAATCCAGCGCTATGGTACCTGCAGATAAGCGGATTTACGCGCTAAGGGATGTAAGCGCCACCGTGGAAAGCGCAGCACTGATCACAGCCAGCATCATGAGCAAAAAAATCGCCGAAGGCACAAAATATCTGGTGATCGATCTCAAGATCGGCAGCGGCGCTTTCATGCCAAACCTGCGTCGCGCCCGAGAACTGGCAGAACACCTCAAACGCACCGGCGAGAGTTTTGGGCAAAAGGTATCCGTAGTATTCTCGAACATGAACTCCCCCCTGGGAAATGCAGTGGGCAACGCTTTGGAAACCATCGAGGCCATCGAATATCTGAAAGCGAACTATTTGCCGGATACATACGAAATCACCACCACGCTACTTTCTGAAATGCTGATCATGGCTGGAAAAGCCAAAGATAATGCTGATGCAAAAGAGATGATCGATCGCGTGGTGGAAGACGGCTCCGCCCTCGCCAAATTTGCTGAAATTATTGCCGCTCAAGGCGGAAACCCCGATGTAATAAAGGATTACAGCCTCTTTGCCCAAGCCAGACACAAGATCCCCATCCTCGCCCCGGAAAGCGGATACATTCACGCCATCGATTCCCGCGCCATTGGCTATGCCCTTGTAAAAATCAATGCCGGTAGAATGAAAACCTCAGATAGCCTGGATTACAGCTCCGGCGCAATCCTGCAACGCAATATCGGCGACCGCATCAAAAAAGGGGAGAAAATCGGAGAAGTGCACGCCAACGACCTGAACAAAGGCAAAGAAGTGGCAACACTCATCGCCAATGCCTACAAAAGCTCCGAAGCAGAGAAAGAAAAAGAAGCGCTGATCTACGATATCCTGCGTTAGACATTCCCTTACCCCGGGCAAAAAGCTCCTTTTGCCATACCCAGCCGCTGGTTCGCCTGATACTTCCACGCAAGTTCAGCAAACCTTCGTCGTTGGATCTTGCTATGAATAGAGCTATATCTGGCGATGAAGCATAGTTAAAGCAAGCTTAAAACATCCGTCAAGAAGAGACAATGGGGCAAAAGAAAAAGCAAAAAAAATGCCCTCCGAGAATTGAGAGCAAAAAAAACTGGCTCCGGAAGAGGGATTCGAACCCCCGACCTAGTGGT
>CAZJJH010000235.1:0-2737 GCA_964546265.1 uncultured Candidatus Cloacimonadota bacterium | reverse complement strand
GTTCGCGCCTATCCGTAGAAAAGATTCCACAGCCGATACTTCAAATGCTGCTGATTTTGACTTGCCAAAAGCTTAGTTTATAATAGATTGTCCTCATTAATACTCATCAATCCGGAGGATTTACATAGATATGCACAGCAGAAGAACAAATAGACGTGTTGCAATTTTGCAATTAAGCCCCAAACGCGGGTTTCATATAAGTCATATGGTTCGAGTAGCCACTCAGGTTTTGCTCATATTCATGTTTGGAGCAATGCTGTTTCAGTTTCTGGAAGCCGAGAGCTTGCCAGTGCAGATCAATTCTTACCGCTCCAGCTATGCCACTTTTTATCCGGGCTACACCGGAGAGCCTCTGGAAGAGCAAGTCTGGCATCCACGCCCCACCAACCACAGTGTATCCAAGTACAAGCAGCCGATCCTCGGCTTTGTTCCGGATTACGTAGCAATCATGAGCCTTAGCATTCTGCTGGTGGGTATGAGCGGATTTCTGGTATTGTATCTTTACAGCAATGGAATCCTGCGATAGTTAAAACTCTGTTCCCAGAAATACTGTGGCAAATTGATCGCCAGCCTTTGTTTTACCAATCCGCAATCCCGCATTTGCGTTGCCCATAAACATCAAGCCAAACTCCCCAATCAACTCCAAGCCGTAAGAAAACTCTTCCAGATCCTCGCTGCCATCTTTCAGGGCAAGATCATAGAAAAGACCCAAATTGATATCTTCCAGGAATATTTGTGGATTCCAAAGCCCTTCCCGAATCCTGAATATTGGCCGGTAAAGAGTATTACGAATGGTTATGCCCTTGTTTGCACTCAATTCTTGATCGTAACCCCTAAGAGGGTAAAACACATCATCGGGAGCAGCATCCGGATCATAAGCCAGGTTTATGATGCTGTTCAGCTCGCTGCCCAGCGCCAGAAATCCTTGCCGCAATACTACTTGTCCCTGCCAGCCCAATCGCTTGGGTTGGAATAGATCGCCCTGTTTGGCCTCTACAAACACAGTATTGCGGATGCCCATCTGTCCACTGCTCCAGCTAAGACTTTGGCTGATGAAGGGATACAGCTCATTGCGTTCAAACTTGTTTCTGGTTCTAATGCCTATTCCCAGGTTAATGCTGTTCAACCCAAAATTCTGCCTTCTGTAAAGCGCCATTGAGTTGTTTAGCTGAACAGTGAAATCGTCATCTGAACTCACCAGCAAATCCTGGTTTACCGGGTTCAGAAATTTGCTGCTAAGGCTGAAATCTCCAATTACTTTTTTGCGAAAAGTGTCATATACGGCGGCAATTTGCCACAATGGAAAATCACCTGCGGCATCTTGTCCCACCAGGATTGCACCGATTGCCAATGAATCTTGCTCACCATATATTTGAGGAATGCGCAACATCCGGGGATTGAGCATGTGAGCTATGTTTTGGGAATAACTGCCATGCACGATCGGGCTCCCGTTATGTAGAGTAGTTTGCCCCTGATACTCCTGTTTTGGAAAAGGCGCGGGGATACGTTTAAAGGGAGGGATATCCGGTTCTTGAAAGACGACATTGCTTTTATATAGATCTATGCCCTGTGAATTCAACGCCAGATAATAGAGCTCATTTGCATCCGTTATCTGCGGATCTTTAAGATAATCATCGGAGACCATTTGCCGTACAGCACGCGTCTTGAGATCATACTCAAAGCCTTCCAATTTGTCTTCAAACACAGCGTTGTAATAGAGCTTGCCATTTGTGGCGCAGACTAAGCTTTCCTTGCTGGGGCTATTGATCACGGTACTCAGTTTCGCATCCTCAAGCCTGTAGATACCGCTATTGTTCCAATAGGCCTTCGCGTTCAGATATATCTCAGTTTCTGCCCTACAGATTCCGTGAATTAGCTCTTCCCCTTCATACAAAGTGGTCTTGCTCCCACTTAGGGGGTCGTATTCAAACAACACAGAACCCCGGTAATAAGGCATATCCTCGGCAATGAGTATTGTCCCATTTTCTAAAGGTAGAAAAGCACGCACTTGTCCTTCGTAGAGAATTTTATGAGAGCCGTCTTGCAGAAGTATAAGCTGAGTAATTGCGCCAAAGCCCTCATTTTCTTTATTGGAGAAACCGCGTTGATATTCATTGCGGCTATAATATACTTTGTCTTTCAGGATTTTGTAGCCTGCCGGGAAACCGCTTGCCTGACGCAGGATTTCTTGCGGAGCTGCTCCGGGAACAGCGGTGTCGATTTTCATCAGGCTGTTATAGGAAAAGCTTCTTCCGGGTCCGGTTTTGAATCCTTTTCGATGTGTGTAATACAGTTTTCCATCCTGCATGCTTAGGTTTCCCTTTTCCCATCCATCCTCTGTGATCTGCTCTCTTTGGAGTGTAGGGGCATTCATCTTTTCCCGGGTTTGCCACTCCTGCCACAATGTGCCCAGCGGAACTCCATAAGTATTTTGGAACGCGGGATCCAGCGCCAGAGCCGGAGTAATGCCATTGGAATACGCCGCGATCCGGGAAGAATTATCTTGATACAAACGGCTAAATTTGTCTTCTCCATATTTTTCTGCCAGATAGCGGTGGAAACTTCCGCCAAATACGTAGTAATGTGCCAGGGGCGTATCGGCTGAATAATATGCCGCTTTGGTAGGAGAAGGCATCTTGCCCTCGCGCGCCAAAGCTGCAATCACGGCAGAATAGTAGGCGCTGTTCATTCTCCCGGCATATTCTGAAAGTTGGGATTCGCCATATACGGTGATCCC
>CAZJJH010000234.1:0-2749 GCA_964546265.1 uncultured Candidatus Cloacimonadota bacterium | reverse complement strand
TGCCATTATTCCTAAATGCTCAAACTTGTCAACATCAAGGAGATTTTGGAATGTGTGGAAGATTCGCGCAAGTAATAAAACACGATCAACTGCTCAAGTTACAAAAAGAACTGCAAGCTAACATCAGTTCGGAACAAACCGAGATATCTTACAACGTGGCACCCACTACCACGATCATGGCGATCGTGAATAAGGGCAGGCTGCGTTACAATGGTTATTTCCGCTGGGGCCTCATTCCTTCCTGGATGAAGAGCTTGCCCAAAACCCCTTTGATCAATATCCGCAGCGAAAGCATCCACGAAAAACCCTCCTTCAAAGCTTCTTTTATCCGCCGCCGCGCCATCGTGCCCATCAACGGCTTTTATGAATGGCAAGCACCCGGCAAGATCCCGCATTACATCTATCGGGCAGATGGTGGTTTGCTGTATCTGGGCGCAATCTTTGATGTCTGGGAATCCAACGATGGCAGTTTTTTGCCCTCCATCGGAATCATCACTACCCAGGCAAACGATCTTATCCATGCCATTCACCACCGTATGCCCCTGATGCTGTCACCCGGGTCAATCGATCCCTGGATGGATCCCTCCAATCAGAACCTGGATAAACTTAGAACTCTTTTGTACGAAAACACTGCCCCTCCCCTTCGGCTGCATCGGGTAAGCCCGGCGGTAAATAAGGTCGCAAACGATTATGAAGCTCTTACTCACAAATATTCCCCTCAGGTAGAAATTCAGTTTTAGAGGTCCTTTTGGAAAAGAAAAAAGAAAAAATACTTGTGATAGACGACGACACCGCAGTTCTTAATTGCATAAAACTTTCTCTGCAAGATCTGGGTCACTATTCCATAACCGTGTGCGACGACCCCAAACAAGCCCTGCAGATCCTGCAAACTCAGGATTTTGCCACTGTTATCAGCGATGTTAATATGCCCGTCATCAGTGGCCTGGACATCCTGAAAGAGGTAAAGTTCATTGATGAAAAACTCCCCGTAATCCTCATCACAGGAAATACTGAAACCGAAATCTTGCGTCAGGCAATTCACCTCGGTGTATATGAATTTCTGAAAAAACCCTTTGAAATGAGCGACCTCATCATTATGGTAAAGCAAGCGGTAGAAACCCACCAATTGCGCGTGCAAAACGAGCAATATCGCAACCATCTGGAAAGCCTGGTGCAACAGCGAACCCTGGAGCTCTTTGCCGCAAAAAGCAAGCTGGAAAAAAGCTATCTGAATACTATCCATGCCATGGTAAACGCCATGGAAGTAAACGACCTCTATACCCGAGGCCATTCTGAACGCGTTACTGCCATCTCCATGCGCATTGGCAAGATATTGAAACTCTCTATCGATGAACTGCGACAATTGCGCATTGGCGCTCTGCTCCACGATCTGGGAAAAATCGGCATCATCAGCAATGTCCTGAATAAAGAACAAAGCCTTACCGATACCGAATACGCGCTAATCAAGCAGCACCCCATCATCGGCGCTAAAATAATCGGCCCCATTGGTTTACCGGATACCATCTCCAAGATAATCCTGCAACATCATGAGTGGGCAAATGGCGGTGGTTACCCCTATGGCATCGCGCTGGATGATATTCATCCTCTTGCCCGCATTGTAAGCGTGGCAGACAGCTTTGACGCCATGACCAGTATGCGCCCCTACCGTAGCAATATCAGCTACCAGGACGCCGTAAACGAAATCTCTTTGAACATCCAAAAACAATTTGATCCCCTCGTAGGTACCACCTTCACAGAAAACCAACGCAACATCCTGAGCGTGTTGAAAGACAAAGATGCCTTAAAAGACCTTCTGCAAGAATCTTTCTGATGCTTTTACCCTTTCATACAATAGCTCTTACCGCCCCCGGTTTTTTCTAATGCGATATTCTGATCCCGTTTAAACCCAGATAAGGCTATAGACTTCAATCGGATTAAACGCGTCAGGATGACGCGTCTACAAATTGCCCCTCGGGGGAGATACATCATGGATATTGTATGGGCGCTCGCTGTAGCGCCCTTTAGGTACGGAGATATTTTCTTTCCTGAAATAGGCGGTACGGCGACCGCCTAAACAGTAGGGGCGCTCGCTGAAGCGCCCATTTAGATTAAACGCGTCAGGATGACGCGGCTACAATATGCCCGTCCCTCCCTTTACACCTAAGCGCAGCTTTAACACACTTTTATCGCCAAACATTGCTGTGGGCATAGCAGTATCTGACGATAATAGTGTCCTGATCCAAGCGCGAAGTACTTGGAGTCTATGCGCCGGGACCTGGCGTTTATCTATACACACTCGTGTCGACCGCAGGGCATCCCGGGAAGCAAGCCGGATGCAGAAGAAAGAACTAATTACCTTTAAGCCCAACAATTTAGAGGGAACTTATTATCCCATAATCTTTTTTTATTGACAGTTTTTTCCAAATCTTAATACTTACTCCCATGGAATAATGATATCGGGAAGCAAATCTTATGCATGAAATGCTCAGCATATCGATTTCGGAATGTTTCGGGAAAAGGCAAGGTCTCTTTCGTAACAATTCCTGATCTGCTGCTCTGTTTGCATATCCCGCTAATATTGCTTAATACGATACTATCCCAAGGAGGATCGGTGTGAGAAAAATTGTGTTGTTTTTTCTTTTCTTGTTTGTAATGCTTTTAGGCGTCTTTGCTACAGAAGTCACAATCGGCGATGGAAATTCCCGAAACACTCTTTTATTTGAGGATTTTGGAACGGAGACTGCGGATT
>CAZJJH010000233.1:0-2759 GCA_964546265.1 uncultured Candidatus Cloacimonadota bacterium | reverse complement strand
GATGCCGAAATCTATCTTGGCAAGAAAGATCACGCCTTCGCCAAAGTGCAGGTTTTTCACGAACGTGGACCGGGTGTCGTAGAAGTAACATGCGATGCATTCATGAAAGATGAGCCCTGTGGTGGCTGCGATTGGTTGATGCTGGATTATCCCACACAGCTGAGCTATAAGGAAAACCTACTCAAAGAACTCTTTCGGGAACACGCGGATGTATTTGGCGGCATGCAAGCCTCCAGATCAAGCCTGACCTACCGCAACAAAGTATTCATGCCTGTTGGTGAAGAAGGATACGGCATCTTTGCTCGCTATTCTCACAAAATAGTAAGCCACCAAAAATGCCAAAACCACCCGCCTGTTTTTGACGAAATAGCTAAAACTCTTATGCAGCTGTGCGCCAAAGCCAATGTTGAGCCCTACAACGAGCAAGAGCATCGTGGCTGTTTGCGGCATATCGGCATTCGCTGCAACCGGGACCAAAGCGAAATCCTGTTGATCCTGGTTACCAGAAACTCCCGCCTTCCCTTCTCTAAAACCATTGTAAGGGGAATAACGGATGCCTTCCCGCAGATTACCGGGATCATTCAAAACATCAACCACGAGAGAACAAACGTGATTTTGGGACAAGAGGAAAAGATCCTCTTCGGGAAAGCGAGCCTGACCGATACTCTGGCAGACATAAGGTTCGAGCTCAACTACCGCAGCTTCTGGCAGATCAACAGCGGGACAATGGAAAACATCCTCTGTGCTCTGCGAGTTGATTTGAAGCCGGATTACAAGGTCATTGACGCTTTCTGCGGAATCGGTAGTATCGGTCTGTGTCTCGCCGGCGAGATCAATGAACTCGTTGGCATTGAAGAAGATTCAGAAGCTATTCGTGATGCCCGCAGAAATGCCGAACAAAACGGCTATACCAACGCTCGCTTCTTATCGGGAAAGTTTGAACAGATCTTTGCGGACACTATTCAGAACTTTAAAGCAGATTGCATTATCCTGGATCCCCCCCGGGCGGGAGTTCAGGAAAGCGCGCTCTGGCAAATTCGCAGTGCAGGCATCCCTCTGGTGATGTATCTCAGCTGCTCCCCCATGAGCCTTAAGCGAGATCTGGATATTCTCCTCAAAGATGGCAAATACAAATTGCGCAAGCTTAGTGGCTTTGATATGTTTCCCAACACCTGGCATATCGAAAGTCTGGCTGTGCTAGAATTAGCATGAGAATATTACCTTTACTTCTGCTTATCATGCTTGCTCTTCAGCTCGTAAGTTGCGATTTTGATGATGCAGAATCCCTTTCTCAAAAAGAGATCCGGGATATTCTGTACGACATCTCGCTGGATTTCAATCTGGGCAATTCTTATGGAATCCTGGATCATGTGCATCAAAACTATCTGCATAAAGGGCAGATCACATGGCATCTGAATGATGAGATTCTGGATCGCATGGCGCGGTTTCAGCTACTGGAGATAGAGGTGTTGTTCATCGAATTGGATGGCAATTTCGCCATCGCCCACACCCGGGATCACTACAGCTCCAGCATAGAGGATTACACCTACAGTGAGCCTGAGGATACAGGATATTTTTCCTATTTTTACCGGGATCGGGGCAGCTGGCTGATCTATGGAGATCAGAATTGGATAAAATCCACACCCAAAGAAATCCAGACCACAAACCAGGACAAACCCTGAGTTATAGCTTTTTGATTGACACGATAGCCAATTTCAAATGCATTGACATAACAATTGCCAGAAAAGCGTGAAGAGAGGAATTATGCGCAAGAAATGGATTATCTTAGTGCTGATACTGCTTGTTGTGGCAGTAATTATCGGGCTCAAAACATGCCGGAAAACAGCCGCCCCCGGCGAGGAGATGAAACCGGATAATGCCGATACTTATACTGTAAGCTTTGGAAATATTGATTCCAGGATCGAGATTACCGGTGAAGTGCAACCCCAGACCATTGTATCCCAAAAATCCCGCGTTTCCGGAAAAGTGGTTAAGTTCTATGCGGATGAAAATGACTATGTGAAGCTGGGGGACATCATTGCCGATATTGAGCCGGATTACAATCAGGCAAACACTCTTTTCAATACCAAAGCCACTCTGCAGCGGGCAGAATTGAACCTTGCCCAGGCACAGAAAGATCTAAGAGACAAAAGCCAGCTTCTTGATATGGAATACATTTCTCAGGAAGAGTATGACCTTGCCCAGGACGCCCTGCGCGAAGCTGAGATTCAATACGCCCAGGCCAGCAGTCAGTATGAGATGATCCGGGATCTGGATGTACCCGGAAAAGTGATCCATATGTATGCTACTGCGTCCGGCACAGTTATAGAGCGCACAGTAAACGAAGGTGAAATGGTCACATCCAGCATCAACGCTTATGGCGAGGGCACTGTAATTATGCAAATAGCAGATTTGAACAAGATGATTGTAAGCTCCAATATCAACGAAGTTGACATCGTGAAATTCAGAATTGGGCAAGACGCTACAATCAAACTGGACGCATATCCCTATGAAGAGTTTGAAGGGAAGATTACCAAGATTGCACCAAAGGCTGTTACGATAAACAGCGCCAAAGTATTTCCAGTAGAGATCAGCATAAACACTACCGGAGAAAAGGTTAAACCCGGTATGACTGCTGCCATCAGCATTCAGGGAGATTCCCGGGAAAATGTACTTATTATTCCAATTGGAGCGGTTTTTGCAGATGATTTAAACCAGGACATCGTGTATCTGCATCCTAAAGCCCCTGCAGACAGCAG
>CAZJJH010000232.1:0-2768 GCA_964546265.1 uncultured Candidatus Cloacimonadota bacterium | reverse complement strand
GACCTACATTAAGGATACCAGCATGACCGGAGGCAGTGATGCTGCCTGGATCGATGATATAAGATTCCCCATGAGCAACTCTGGTGAATTGCCAATGGCATATACTACTACCGAAGAAATCGTATTTGAAGAAGTAGTTCCCAACAATAGCTATTCTGAAGATTTTGTTTTGCGTAATCTGGGAGTAGCGGATCTTTCCGGAACTATCACGCTCCCCGCTCAATTTGAACTATCCCATATGGGTCAGACTCTTCCCAACGATTACTTCTACGTAATCTCTGCAGGGGCGACCCGCACTTTTACGGTTACCTACAATGCCGGTGAGAGTGTGGAGCAGATTTCTGATAACGTGGTTATCGCCACAAATGATAACGATTTACTACAGATATTGATCCCCATCTCAGTGGAGCCTACTTCTGGTGAAAACTTGGTAAACCCGGCGATAACCGAATTGAAAGGCAATTTCCCCAATCCTTTCAACCCTGAAACCAGCATTAGATTCTCTTTGAAGGATGCCGCTATAGTGAAATTGAATATCTATAACCTCAAAGGACAATTGGTAAATTCCCTGGTAAATGCCCCCATGAACGCCGGAAATCATCAATTGGTCTGGAACGGAAGAGATAACAATAATCGCCCTGTATCCAGCGGGATATATTTATATAGAATGGAAGCCGGAGATTACCGCGCCACCCACAAAATGATGTTGATGAAATAAAAATAATATGGCACCATCCCCAGGGTGGTGCCCCATGATTTTCAAAGATAGAATTGATTAAAATATTAATCTGAACAATATGGAGGATATAGTGAAAAGACTCATTATATTACTTAGCCTGCTACTAAGCCTTAGCTTGGGCTTGGGTGCCGAAACTATAGTAGTGGCAGATCATGAAAATGATATAGATTTGCTCCAAAGCTCCGGAAACCAGATGGTTCTGGAACTGAACCTGGGTAGCTTTGATCGTGAAGCTGTTACCATAAACAACGAAACCTGGTACGAACTGAGTGTGCCCAAAGGCGGACTCACTCTGGAGCAGGGAATGCCGCAAGTGCCTGTGATGTCAGGAAGCGTGATTATTCCCGGTACTGCCGGAATGCAGCTGGAGTTGCTGGATTCGGATTATGTGGATATAGAAATGCCGATTGCCCCATCCAAGGGAAACCTCACAAGAAACATAAATCCGGCTTCAGTTCCCTATAGCTTTGCCGATTTCTATCAAAGCGAAGAGCTCTACCCAAGTAAAACTGCTGCACTGAGTGAGCCTTTCATTTTGAGAGACTACAGAGGAATTACGGTTCATTTCAATCCCTTCGTTTACTCCCCTGCAACTCAAACAACTCGGGTTTTTACTCGCATTCGGGTAAAACTCATAGCCGATGGTGTTGATATGACTAATGCCATGCTTAGCCCTAAAAGCAGCCATGCCGGGGAATTCGAAAGCATCTACAGTAATATGTTTTTGAACTTCGCAGAAGCCAAATATCCCAGCTTGGATGAAGAAGGCAGAATCCTGGTGATTAAGCACAATATGTTTGACGCTGCCATTCAACCCTGGGTGGACTGGAAAAGACAACTGGGCTTTGACGTAAGCGTTGTTGATGTGCAAGATGCCGGCCCAAGCGCTAACCAGATCAAAACCTACATCCAAAATCAATACGATCAAAATGATGGATTGATGTTTGTGCAGATCATGGGGGATGCTCCGCAAGTGCCAACCCTATCATGGGGTGGCGGGGGCAGTGACCCCACATTCGCCCTTCTTGCAGGTGGAGACAGCTATCCGGATATATATGTGGGAAGATTCTCAGCTCAAACCGTAGCGGAGATCGAAACTCAAATTCTACGTAGTATCGAATACGAACGTGACCTTCAGGCTGATGCCTCCTGGCTGCATAATGCCATGGGCATTGCTTCCAACGAAGGAGGCGGATATCAGGGTGACATGGGCGAAAGCGATCAAGAACATATGGATTTGATCCGCGATGATCTAATGGCTTACGGCTATACTACAGTGGATCAGATGTACCAAAACTATGGTGCAACATCAGCTCAGGTTGCTTCAAATATCAATGCCGGACGTGGTTTTATAAACTACGTAGGCCATGGCTCCGACACTTCTTGGGTTACAACCGGTTTCAATATTAACAACATAAATTCTTTGACCAATGACGACATGCTTCCCTTCATCGTTTCTGTAGCCTGCGTTAACGGCAATTTCGTCAGCCGTACTTGCTTTGCTGAAGCCTGGTTGCGCGCTACCAATAACGGCAATCCCACCGGCGCTATCGGCATCTATGCTTCCACGGTAAATCAAGGTTGGAACCCGCCTATGCGTGCCCAAGATGAAGTAACCGATCTATTGACAACTGAAGTCAAACACCGCGTTGGTAGCTTGCTTTACAACGGTTCATCCAAAATGATCGAAGTATATGGCAGCGATGGCATAGACGAATATAAAAACTGGACCATTTTTGGTGATGCCTCACTTATGGTAAGAACCAAAGCCCCGGTAGAGCCATTGGTTGAATACAATCCTGTTCTGCTCATTGGAATGGATAGCATAAACGTTACTACAGAACCAAACGCAAAGATCAGCCTCAGCAATGCTGGTGTAATCTATGGAAAAGCGGTCGCAGATGTGAATGGCTCCGCTGTGGTCAATCTGGATATATTGCCGGATCAACCCATGCAGTTGACCATGACAATCGCTGCATTTAACAAAGTAACACACCTTGGCACGGTAGAAGTTCTTCCTGCAGACGGT
>CAZJJH010000231.1:0-2788 GCA_964546265.1 uncultured Candidatus Cloacimonadota bacterium | reverse complement strand
AATATCGTCATAAACGGGAACCGGTCGGATCCCGGAAATTGTTCTGCTCTTTACGGAGCTTACCTGTAAAGTATAGGATCCTGCAGGGGGCAGGATGATGCTTCCGCTGTAAACAGGCAAGTTTGGGCTACCCATATCTGCGGGTTGGGATGATTCTGCCATCTTGAGGATCTGAAAATCCTCACCGGCAATAGTTTGAGAATCTATCTCCAGCATTGGTGCCCTGAATACCAGGTTTAGTTCCTGATTGCCGGAGCTGATTACAGAAACAGGGCTTATTGAAAATAACAGTGCCGTAAACATTGTCAGCACAAACAGAAGGCTCAGTTTTCTCGTCATTTTTCTTCCTTTTATTCCCTAATGTGCAAAGGGAACCCGATGTGTTCAGGTTCCCTCTTTTGATTATCTTTTTAGTTAAAACTTGTTTTCATTAGTTCATTTGATAGAAATATATACCATTATCTCTGCTGCCCACGATCAGAACATCGTCTTTGAACAAAACGGTGTTTACATAGCCGCACTCGGTAATGCGCTGGATTAGTATGGGATTTGCAGGATCACTTACGTCAAACACATAAGCTCCTCCGCTCCCGGAGCTTATCGCAAGCTTGCCACTGGAGTAATCCACATCAGAGGCATAACCAGTAGTGGCAAATTCTGCTGCCAACACCGGGTTCTGGATATCCCGGATATCTACAATCTGTAAACCACCCTGACGCGCGGCGATATAGGCATAGCCATTGCGCACCGTTAGCTTCTGTGCTTCACCGCTTACGCTGAATTCGCTTAAAAGAGTGCCGCTTTCCTTATCAAAGGCTACCAGCCCCCTTTGTTGGGCAGCTCCATAGACGTTGTTGGCGTCCAATTCCACTCCTGCAACCAATGCCGGTGCATTCATGGAATTGCTTACACCCAGCCACAGCTCGGTATCATAGGGACCATAGCTGATCTCGATATTAGAGCAAAAAGCCACTTCGATTACGTTGTTATTAGTAGGATCTTCAATCTCTCTGATGGCCATATCCTGGATGTCGTAGGTGCCGCCGGTAATGGCATCATAGATCATTAAACTGTCGGGCTCGCTGGTATCTATGATGTGAATCTTATCAGTAAACTGGATCTCATTGAGAAACAGACGGTTATATTCGGGGGATACGGCAAGCTTGCGCGTCCGCCAAAATTCCTCGACTGAACCATCCTGCGAGCTCATTTCCGGATACCATTTTAGATTGAAATCGCTCAATCTAATGGCTGCCAAACCACCTTGATCCAGGGCGATATAGGCGTTGCTGTTATCTACAGCAATCTCGCTGGGATCTCCCACAACGGGCACCTGCGCCAATAGCGTGAGCGCATTGCTCTCCTCATACGCTGTATTGCGTTTGGCACATCCGGCTATCATCAACACGGCTACCAAAGCAAAATATGCTAAAATCTTTCTCGACATTACAAGATCCTCCTTATATCGATTCAGACTATTATTTTATCCAACGTAGGGATGCAAGAAGCGTTCCTAAATGCCAAGATTCTGCCAAAAAAAGCTCATCCCACTGCAGGAAGGATGAGCTTTCCCAATTATCTTACTTGTTTATTCGAGCCGCAAAATGGCGGGAATCACCCCATTCATTAAACCCGATGCTTTCACCGATGGATTCAATACGCCGGGTGAGGCATCCAATGCACTGATCCGCGTTTTCATCCAGGCAGGGTTTGCCTTCATACAGCTGGTATCCTTCCCGGTATTTGGTATCCGTGATATTGGGCATCAGAACGTTTGCTCCGGCCAAAAGACCCAGCTCTCTGCCTTCGGGATGCAGAGCCTGCAGCGCGGTGGTGGTAGCAATGTTTACGTCTTTTAGCGCGATGCGGCAAACGGCAATGAGCTTCAAACCCATCTTTAAAGCCTGATCCTCATCAAAACCATCTACCAGATCTTTCAATGGGGTGCCGTGATGCGGGATATATGGCCCCATCCCCAGCATATCTACATCGATATCATGAAAGAACAGGATGTCTTCGGCGATGTCCTCAATAGTTTGCCCGGGCAAACCAACCATTATACCGGTGCCCACCTGATAACCGGTCTTTTTCAGTAAACTAAGGCAATTCTTCCGCTTTTCAAAATCATGATCGGCAGGATGCAGGGATCTGTATAGCCTGGGATTTGTGGTTTCGATGCGCAAAAGGTAGCGGTGAGCTCCCGCTTCAAACCAGCGGCGGTAAGTCTCCTCGCTTTGTTCGCCCAAAGAGAGGGTGATACCCAGCTTGCCATCAGAAAGTTTTTTGATCCCTTTTAGTAATTCTTCGATGAAAGAAATCCACTCTTCGTCGATTCGCTCCCCGGCTTGGATCACCAGACTGCCATACTGCTGTTCATAGCACCATTTTGCCTCTGCCAGCGCTTCTTCCATCGTTATTGTATAACGCTCAAAATCAGGGTTGTCCTTGCGGATTCCGCAATAATAGCAATTCTTGGTGCAGATGTTGCTGAGCTCAATAATACCACGAAAGTATACTTTTGTGCCCACATATTGTTTTTTGATCTCATAAGCTCTCTTGTACAGGGCGTTCAGCTCCGCCTCATCTTGCAGGCTGAGCATTTTTATCAATTCATTTTTATCCGGACGCATTTATTCTCCTCTGCCCATATTATACTTCTTTGAGCGGATATCGCAAGACAAATTGCTTGTTTTCTTTTGGGCTTTTCCAGGCTCAAGCCTCATTCCTGCCAGTTATTTTAGCGCAACACTAGCGAGATTTCATCGCTGGATCCTGCTATGCCATAGGA
>CAZJJH010000230.1:0-2797 GCA_964546265.1 uncultured Candidatus Cloacimonadota bacterium | reverse complement strand
CAACCTCAGCTTCATGCACTACTATGGCTTGGAGACGGGTTACGATGGTGTGAACCTTTCGATCTCCACAAATAACGGCAATAGCTGGACCATCCTTGACCCTCAGGGAGGCTACAACGGCACGGATATTGCCGGCTTAAATATGGAAGATGGCTGGACCGGGCACAGCAATGCCTGGGTAGCTGCCAACTTTGATCTTAGTGCTTATGCCGGTCAGGAAGTGATGTTCCGCTTCCGTCTTGGCGCCAATGGCGTTACCGGAGATCTGGGCTGGTTCATCGACGATTTCGCGCTTTCCAACGTGAATCTGAAAACCGGATACCTTCATGGCACAGTTTTCCCCACATCAGGAGTTAGCCCCAGCCTCGCCAGCGTGATGGCAAACAATCGCTTCACCACAGTCCCGGACGAGATGGGTAATTTCAAGTTATTGTTGCCCAATGGCAGCCATTCCGCAACTGCATCAATGTCTCATCACCAGAGTTCCAGCTTGAATAACTTCCAGATCACGATTGAGGAACCGGTAGTTCATACCGAATTTACCCTCCTTGACCTGCCCGGGATCAATGATGTGAACTTTGAACTGAGCGATGACGCCGTGGAGCTTACCTTAAGCTGGAATCCGCCTACGGATCCCGTATTAACCATCACCGGTTACAAAGTATATAAACGCTTCAATTCAGGTCCTTTTGAAGTGGTTCAGGAGTCTGTTGAAACCAGTTTCTCGGAATCGCGTGAGCTGGAAGGAAATTACTATTACTATGTAACCACTATGTATGGCAGCTTCGAAGGCAGCCCATCACCTACTCTGCTGTTGGGGAATCCTTATGTGGATAATCAGGATGAAGTAGTTCCCGGGCTTAAAACCGCCTTGAATGCAAACTATCCGAATCCCTTCAATCCCACTACCACCATTTCATTTGAATTGGCAGAATCAGGAAATACCAGCCTGAAAATCTACAATACAAAGGGTCAGCTTGTGCGCCAATTGCTCAATTCTGAAATGAGCGCCGGAACGCACCATCTGGTATGGGATGGTAGAGATAGCTCAGGACGTCCGGTTTCCTCCGGCTTGTACCTGTATCGCCTAAACAGTAAAAACTACAGCAAGACCCGTAAAATGATGCTGATGAAATAGAACTGGAAAAGAACCTACAAATTGAAACCCCGGGTAAAAGCCCGGGGTTTGCTTTTTGATTCTCTCTTCTTGTGCCCCACGCAGCAATCTTCCCTGATGCTTTGGCGCAACAAAAGCGCAATATCGTCCTTAGATACTGCTATGCTGACAGCAGTATCCAGCGACAAAGCTGTGCTGAAGCAGGGCTAATCTATTAGGGAAAGGCTTAGTTTGAGTTATTCATAGCTTGGTAAACAGTTCGCATTTGAAATCGTAGTATTCCGCTTCTTACCAATACTCCAATCAGGGAATGGGCAAGGTATCTTGTGTAGCGCAAATCAACAAATGGAGAATCTAAAATCTGATTGACAACATAAGTGTTTATTTTATACTTGATTCCCTTATTTAAGATTGAAGGAAGAACTATGAAAAAATACATTATTCACTCGGCTGACATTCTCAGCTTCGACGCCCAAAATCCCTATCTTGAGGGCCATGCCATCATGGTGGAAGACGGGGTTATCAAGCAGATTGCTCCTTATGCGGAGTTAAAAGATGAGAATTGCGAACACATCGATGCTTCTGGCAAGATACTCATGCCGGGGCTGATCAACGCGCATCACCACTTCTATTCCACTATGGTAACTGGTCTGGGCAAAGCTGCTCCCAGCAAGGATTTCAATGAAGTATTGCAAAACCTCTGGTGGCGGCTGGATAAGAAGCTGATGCTGGAGGATACCTACATGAGTGCGGCGATATCGGCAATAAACGCTATCCGCAAGGGGACTACCACCATCATCGATCACCATGCCTCACCGTATCACATTACCGGTTCCTTGGCAGAGATCGCCAGAGCGGTGAAGGATACCGGCTTGCGTGCCAGCCTGTGTTACGAAGTATCGGATCGGGATGGCATTCAGCGCCGTGACGAAGGAATCGAGGAAAACCTAAACTTCGTAAAAGCTTACGGGGGGCAGCAGGATTCCCGGCTAAAAGCGTTGTTTGGAATGCACGCTGCTTTTACATTGGGAGATGAAAGCCTGGAAAGGATTGCCGGCCTGGTAGCCGAGACAGGATGTGGCACTCATATCCACGTGGCAGAGGCACAGAGCGACCAACGCTACAATATCGATCACTACGGCAAAAGAGTGGTAGAACGCCTCAATGATTTTGATCTTATCAATTCCCAGAGTGTACTGGCGCACGGCGTACATTTGAATCCCAAAGAAATGATGATCATTGCGGATAAGGCTGCGGCAATCGTGACCAATCCGCAATCCAATCTGAATAACGCCGTGGGCATTGCCGATGTATGCAAAATGAGCGAATTGGGAGTAACGGTTGGGCTGGGAACAGATGCCATGACCGTGAATATGCTGGAAGAATTGCGCGTGGGAATGTGGGCGCAGCATTTGAGACAGGAAAATCCCTCCGCGGGCTTCATGGAGATAGCTTCCACCCTGCTGTTCAATAATCCCATTATTGCCGCAAAATATTGGGGCAAGGGACACGGGCAGTTGGTAGAAGGAGCAGCGGCAGATATGATCCTGGTGGATTATGATCCTCATACCCCGTTAAACGCGGAAACCTGGATCGGACACGTAATCTATGGCATTTCCCAGGCTGCAGTTCATTCCACCATTGTAGATGGAGAAATCCTGATGTGGGATGGTGAATTGC
>CAZJJH010000229.1:0-2802 GCA_964546265.1 uncultured Candidatus Cloacimonadota bacterium | reverse complement strand
TCTCACGGGTTCAGCGGGTGTATTGTTCAACGGTCTTTATAAGGGAATATGGAGTTTATCTACAAAAGAAAGATCGATATCGTATAGATGGTTACCTTGCAAGATGTGGGCTATAAGAATCTGCTAAACAATGGGAATGGCATATTGATTGCCCGGTTGTTGTAAAAAGAAACCCGCAGATATTAACTCTACGGGTAGCATATATTGAATAGTGAGATTATTTTTGAGCTATTCCAGATTGAAGAGCATTGAGATTTGCCTCTACGATTGCTTCGCCTTTGCTGGCAAAGATGGCTTTTATGCTATCTTGAATCTCTACGGCACTAAAACCCAGATGTTTGATTGCCGCACCCAAAACTACGATATTCATGCTTCGTGGAGCTTTGATATCCTTGGCAATCTGATCCGCATCGAAGAGGATGTGATTCTTGATCTTACGGATCTCCTGGTAAACTAATTCCGCATCCGGGTAATTTGGAATATTCACAAATGGTTTAGAGTTTGCAATGATCCAACCGTCTTCAGCCAGATAGGGGAGATAGCGAAGTGCCTCCATGGGTTCTACGGAAAGAATCATATCTGCGTCTCCCATCGTGATGAGATCGCTGTGAATCTGAGTATCAGAAAGCCTGAGATGGCTTTGCACATCGCCTCCGCGCTGGCTCATGCCATGCACTTCAGCTTGTTTTAATTGCCAACCTCGTTTAAGAGCTGCGTGACCAAGGATTGTGGCAATAGTGAGAATTCCCTGACCACCTACACCGGCAAGAATTATATCTTTTTTCATCTTAAGCCTTCTTTTTATTCTTTTTCTTCAGGGTTTGTACGCATTCACGGCGCGGGATCACCACTGATACTCCATTATATGCCATTTCTTCTTTATATATGCGGGTCATTTCAGCATGGTTTTTCACAAAGGGGAAAAATGTGCGAATATGCTCTTTCTCTACTCCCAGGCCAAGGCAAATCTCTTCCAGACGGCCAAAGGCGGTATAGTCCTGACCTCCTGTCATACCTGTAGTGCTGTTATCAAGAATGATTACTACCACATTAGATTTATCGTAGATGCAATCCATCAAGCCGGTCATTCCACTGTGGGTAAAAGTGCTGTCTCCAATCACGGCAATAGCGGGGAAGAGTCCGCTATCAGCGGCCCCCTTTGCCATAGTAATCGAAGCGCCCATATCCACGCAGGAGTTTATGGCGTTGTACGGAGGCATAAATCCCAGTGTATAGCATCCGATATCGCTGAAAACGTGACCTCTGCCATACTCTTTTAATGCCTCATTTAACGCAATATAGCTGTCTGCATGAGGGCATCCTACACACAAAGCCGGAGGACGTCCAGCAACTATATCGGGAACATCCTTGCCATATTTTTCCGGCATGCCAAGTGCAGTAGCCACTTTGTTGGGGTTCAATTCGCCATCGCGATCCAAGGTGCCATCTAATCTGCCATGAATGGGCTTCATACCTTTAAATGCAGACCCTTTGATGAGCTCTTCCACGATGGGCATTCCTTCTTCGAAGAAATAAAGGCTTTCGCATTTATCGTAGAGATCATGAATCCTGGACATAGGAAGGGGATATTGGCAGATCTTGATAAGCGGATAGGGGATCTCCTGATCTTTGAATACTTCGCGTAAATAATTATAAGCTAAGCCGGTTGTGATGATGCCTTTGCTGAAATCCCTGGCTTCAAAATGATATTCGTTGAAGGGGCTTTGGGTAGATTCATCCATCAAAGGGCTTTGCATCTGAATCAAATTTTTATACTTCTTTCGGGCAATTGCAGGTAATAGCATAAACTGGAAAAGATCATCCGGTTTCTGCATCTTGTTTTGGGAGATCGTTTCTTTGCGGCTTACTCCGCTGCGGGAGTGTGAAAGGCGAGTTGTAAGGCGGATCATCACCGGGATGTGATACTTTTCGGAAAGCTCGAAGCCATAAAATGCCATATCGTAGCATTCCTGTTGATTGGATGGTTCCAGGATGGGGATCATGGAAAAGTGTCCATAATAGCGTGAATCCTGCTCATTTTGCGAAGAATGCATGGAAGGATCATCCGCCACCGCGATTAGCAGACCTCCGTTCGCGCCGGTCATGGCAGAATTCATAAAGGGATCAGCCGCAACGTTGAGACCTACATGCTTCATTGTTACCATGGCTCGTTTTCCAGCATAGCTCATGCCAAGCGCAGTTTCATAAGCCGTTTTTTCGTTTGAAGACCATGTGCGGTGCACATTATCCGCGATTGCTTGTTTGGATCTTTGAACATATTCAATGATCTCGGTAGAGGGAGTGCCGGGGTAGCCATAGAAACCGGAAATGCCGGCATCCAGAGCACCTTGCGCAAGGGCTTCATCGCCCAATAGCATTAGTTTTTCCACAAAGGGACTCCTTTATTCTTTATTCTATTGTATGTTTTTCAAAATCAAGAAAGTACTTATCTCAGATATATGGCAAATGTGTGAGAGTCCTGAATAAATACCTCGCTCCACTCTGAGAATTAATGCTCAATCCGTCAAGAATTTTATCTTTTCCTTAGCTCATAATCCCTATTCTGGTTAATGCTCTCCTGGTGCTTGATCTTAACTTTAGCTATGTTTCAAGCTTGGATTCAGCTTCCATCATAACACTATCTGAGCTTGAAATGTTTCTTATCCTGCCTTGAAGTGATTAGAACGGATCAAGAGAAAATTATGTGTGATATGTATTTTGCCAGTATCATTCCTGTTTAAATATAGTATCCAGGGGCAAGAATGGTATAAGGATAAATCTTTTACAAAAAAGGCGGAGAAC
>CAZJJH010000228.1:0-2825 GCA_964546265.1 uncultured Candidatus Cloacimonadota bacterium | reverse complement strand
TGGGCAGCTCGATATCCTTTCCACTGGTCATGATGAGATCGGCAAATTCATCTACTACGATCACGATGTAAGGCAGGCGTTCCATTTCCGCATCCTGATGGGATTTTTGGTTATAGGCACTTATCTCACGCACTTTGGCTTCCTGCAGCAGTTCATAGCGCCGTTCCATTTCTTTCACAGCCCAATACATGGTTTCCAGAGCTGTATCCGGATCCGTCACTACGTTGCCGATGAGGTGGGGAAGTTCCGCATAACCTGCCAGTTCCACCCGTTTGGGATCGATCAGGATCAGGCGCAGGTCATCCGGTGTGGTCCGCATGATTAAACTCATCAAGATTGTATTGATACATACGGATTTACCGCTTCCTGTGGCTCCGGCGATCAGAAGGTGCGGCATTTTTGCCAGATCCGCCACGATTGGTCTGCCGGAAATATCTTTTCCCAAGCCGAAAGCCAGCTTGGATTTGTGCTTTTGCATCTCGTCGCACAAGAGCAGATCTTTCAGATAGATCATATCCCGGGTGAGGTTCGGAATCTCGATTCCGATGAGTCCGCGTCCTGGTATGGGCGCTTGCACCCGGATTGATTTGGCTTTGATGGCCAGCGCCAGATCATCTGCCAGAGAGGCAAATTTACTAACCTTCACTCCCGCGGCGGGCTCCAATTCATACTGAGTGATGATGGGACCGATGTTGACGTTGCGCACTTCGGCTTCTATGCTGAATTCCAGAAGTTTATTTTGCAGAACCGAGCTGGTTTCCAGGATCTGGGTTTCGATCTCCTTACGATCCTTTTCAGATAGCTTCACTGGGCTTTCCAGATATTCTTCCACGGAAGGCATCTCATATTCGCGATCGTCCTCAAAACCTTCCAAAACAACGCGCTTCGGAGCAGAGGGATTTTCCGCAGGAGCCTCGGAAACCGCTCTTTGCACTTGTGGGGCAGAGCTTTCCATGCCCACGTGGTCAGAGATCATTGGTGTATTTTCCGGCTTGGGCATATTTTTTGGGCTTGCATCAATAGTTAGTTTTGCGCTTCTTGCCTCTTCTTTGCGTGCCATGCCCTCCCAGAGAAGCAAAAGCCATTGTTTTATCCGGCTAAATTCCAAGATCAAAAGGAAGCAGAGCAGCATTGCGCCCACCAGGATGATTCTGGCACCGGTAACCTTGAAGATGGCGGCTAAAGTTTTATACACAAAATGGGGGAGAATGCTGTGGCTAAAACCGCTTTGTGAAGAGCTGAGCAGAGCTTGCAGAAAGAAGAGTTCGATAAAGATGATATAAGCTTTTTGACGAAAGACTGCGCTTTTGGGTTCTACGAAATATTGAAAGGCGCTGATGCTGATGATGAACAGGCCCGGAAGCGAGAGCCAGAAGCCGAAGAAATAGATGAAGAAGCTTCCGCTGAGGATGCCAAAGATGCCAATGGGGTTTTCGGTGGAATCCTGGGCGGCTTTGAACCAGCTGAAGAAATTGCCCTTATCGCGCAGCAATTGCATATCCTGAGAAATGCTTTCGTAACCGCTAAGAAGAGATATCATTATCAAGATTGATACCAGGCATACAACCGCCGCGATCAGGCGTTTGGCAGCCGGCGTCAGGGCTTTGGTTTTGTTCGTTTTCTTGCTGCTTTTCTTTTTGGGAGGCATATCGGCGTTCCTTAGTGCTTTTATACGTTGAATCTGATGCTCAGGATATCGCCATCCTGCACCACATACTCCTTCCCTTCCAGACGGAAGAGTCCTTTTTCTTTGAGGTGTTTTTCACTGCCGTGCTCCATGATGTTTTCATAGCTGAAACACTCTGCCCGGATAAATCCCCGCGCCAGATCGCTGTGAATCTTACCGGCGGCGTTAACCGCGTTTGTGCCTTTCGTGATGGTCCAGGCGCGCACTTCATCTTCGCCAACCGTGAAGAAGGAGATAAGGCCCAAAAGCTTGTAACAGAGCATGGTAATCCGATCCACGATGGAATCCGTAATGCCCATATCAGTCATAAAAAGTTCTGCTTCATCCGGCTCCAATTGACTCAGCTCCTGCTCAAATTTCCCCGCGATTTGTTCTGCCAGATACCCTCTTTGGGCAAATTCCGTCATTACCGGATCTTTTTGCTTGAACCCGTCTTCATCCATGTTCAAGAGAATCAGAATTGCTTTGGAGCTGAAAAACTGATATCCCCGCAGCGATTTCTCTTCTTCCGGTGCCAGCGCCAGATCCCGGATACATTTATTATCCTGAAGATGCTCCAAAATGCGGCGCAGAGCCTTTTCTTCGATCTGCACGGCGGGGGTCTTTACTCCGCGCTTATAGCCCAATTCGATCTTTTCCAGACGCCGTTCCACCACCACCATATCAGAAAGAATCATCTCTTCTTCAAAGCTTTCCAATACTTTCAAGGGATCCCCGACACCATAGAGTTGCTCCAGCTCTTCATCCTGAAAGCCCCTTAAAACCAATGCAAAAGCTTCACAGCTCTTGATCGCAGAGAAGATGGAAGATTCCGGCTCTTCGCTGTGCTGGGCAAAAATCCCGGGGAAATCCTGAAACTCGATATTGGCATAGATGGTTTTTTTGGGTTTATAAAGCTCGCTCAAGCGGGTGATGCGCTCGTCCCCAACCGCAACGATGCCGATGTTTGCTTCATTTGCAGGGGGTGAATATTTATCCGTTTCCGCTTCTTGACCCGTAAGTGCATTGAAGATGGTGGTTTTTCCGCTTTTGGGAGGACCGATAATGGCAATTTTCATGCTGGATTTCCTTTTTTCTTATGCTCTGCTTTGTTTTGGCGCGCGGCAATTTGCAGGCTGCGCACTTCCGGTTCCAATAG
>CAZJJH010000227.1:0-2828 GCA_964546265.1 uncultured Candidatus Cloacimonadota bacterium | reverse complement strand
AACTTTGCCTTCTATATCCGGGGAGATCTGAATACTCATTTTTGGGATGAATATAATAAGTTCTCATCCAACAAAAACTATATAATGCGCGATAGCGATGGTTATGAGATTGAGCGTGCGCACGATCAGGACGAAATCCGCTCGAAAGTAGCCTTATATCCATTGAAGCTTAAAGAAGGCGGGGGATTGACCTATCGGATCAATTTTGGTCCTAAAAGCTCGCTTAGCTTGCGCAGCGGTTATGGCTGGCAGCAGGATTTGAATAATCGCGCTTTTAGCTTGCTGGCTACCGAGACAATCGATAATCAGCAATACGAAATTTACCAGGAAATCCCCAATAAGTACAGCCGGGGTATAGAGACAACGGCAATCTTCTCTTTGGTGAACTTCCTTTCCTTTTTCTCTTTGAATTCCAGCTTTGATGCCCTGTTCCCGATTGAGAAAAAGGATGTAATGCCCCGAATAGAGAATGAGAACCAGATCAACTTGCGTTTGTATCGCAATGTATCGCTGGAGTTTAAGTTAAAATTGGAATATGATGAATCCGTAAAACCCTGGTGGGTATATACCTTCACATCTTACTTAAGAATGAGTTTGTTTTACTGATGTATCTTAGCGTTCTAAACGGTGTGCTCTCCCTTCAAGGGAGATTTACTAAAAGCACAGTTTCCGAGATTGAGCTGGAGTATGCCAAGCTAACTAAAGCTGATCCCCATGCAAAGATCACGATGATTGATCTGAGCGGGATCGAGGCGATAGATAGCGCAGGAGTGGCGTTGCTGGATGAGTTTCACCAAGAATTGAGTGAGAGAACGGATATTCTGTTGTTCAAGGGAGCCAGTAGCCAGATTCAAGCGGTTATGGATACCTTCACCACCATCAAGCTCAAGCGTCTGGCAGAAGAACGCGAGATGGGCTTTTTCGAAAAAATGGGAGACGATGCCATCGGGGCATTTTTCTCGATGAAGGAGGCATTAACCCTGGCTTCCGAGATCATGTATTACAGCGCGGTTGGTTTGCTGAACCGCAAGGGTCAGCGCAAGGGCTCCACAGTCCAGCAAGCAGCCTTGCTTGGTTCACAGGCATTACCGATTGTGGCGCTGCTTTCTTTTATTATCGGCTTTATCTTGAGCTTGCAATCCGGTGTGCAACTGAAGAATTTTGGTGCTGGAGTATTTCTGGCAGATCTTTTGGCGATTACTATGGTGCGGGAGATGGGTCCCCTGATTACCTCGATCATAGTGGCAGGGCGTAGCGGTAGCGCGATAGCCTCCGAAATCGCCACTATGCAGGTTACTGAAGAGCTGGACGCGCTGAAGATGATGGCATTGCACCCGATCCGGTTTGTAGTAGTACCAAAATTTCACGCCATTACTGTAGTGATGCCGCTATTGGTTATGTTCAGCATCCTGGTGGCAGAGCTTGGCGGAGCTATGGTAGCTCTGGCATTGTTGGATACTTCGATAGAGACCTTCATCAGCAGATCAATTGAGATTATAACTATAAAAGACATCATAATCAGCTTTGGTAAAAGTATTTGGTTTGCTTGGGTGATCGTGGTAATAGGCTCCTTTTACGGATTCCAGGTGAAAGGTGGAGCGGAAGGTGTCGGTAAAGCCACAACCGCAGCCGTGGTGAGTTCGATCTTCGCTGTAATTCTTTTTGATGCTGTGTTTAGCTTGTTGTATCTATGAAGATAAGAGATACTTTGCAACAACCGATCATTGAGATCCACGATCTTCAAGCCAAATATGGGGAGATGATAGTTTTAGACGGCATTTCTGTGGACATCTATCCCAATGAGATAACGGTGATATTGGGCGGTAGCGGATGTGGTAAAACCACTCTACTAAAGAACATGCTCAGGCTATATGAGCCGACAGGGGGTAGAGTATCCTTTTTTGGAGAAGAAGTATTGGGCATGGACGAAAATGAATTCTACAAGGTGCTAAAACGCACGGGAATGTTATTCCAAAACGGAGCGCTCTTAAACTCGATATCTGTTTACGACAATATCGCCATTCCACTTGAAATGCACACCAATCTGTCTGCACGAGTCATTGACCGGATAATCCGGGTGAAATTGCACCTGGTGGGGCTGGATCATGCCATTTATAAATTGCCCTCCGAGCTTTCCGGCGGTATGAAGAAAAGGGCTTCCCTGGCCAGAGCTTTAGCGCTGGATCCCGAGATTCTTTTTTGTGATGAACCCTCAGCGGGGCTGGATCCCGTTACTTCGGAATCTCTTGATGCGCTTATTCTGAACTTGAAACATCAGCTGCAGATGACGATAGTAATCGTAACGCACGAGCTGGCATCGATTCATCGGATTGCAGACCGGATCATCTTTCTGGATGGCGGAAAGATGTTGTTTAACGGTGCTTTAGATGAAGCAAAAACAGCAGGGATAGAACAGATTGACCACTTCTTTGAGGTAGGAAGATTTTGAGCCTGAAGCTGATAGTAGCCATGACCAAAGACCGGGTAATCGGCAAAGGAAACAAAATGCCATGGCAGATCGATGAAGATCTCGCATATTTCAAAGCGCTTACCATGGGTGGCGCGGTTATAATGGGAAAAAGGACCTATGAATCCATTGGGCGCCCTTTGCCGGGAAGAACAAATGTCGTTTTGAGCAGGAATCCCGATTTTAAGCGAGAAAAGCTTGTTTCTCTAACATCCTTACAGGAGGCCATTCAGAAGTTCCCGGATGCCTTTATCATCGGTGGGGCAAATGTATTTAAGCAGGCCTTGCCTTTGGTGGAGATAATGTATATCACCCAAATCAACGCCGAAATTCCCGGGGATACCATGTTTCCCATATTCGA
>CAZJJH010000226.1:0-2862 GCA_964546265.1 uncultured Candidatus Cloacimonadota bacterium | reverse complement strand
TGCATCATATCAAATTCGCACCCTACCAATGACGTTCGGTTGCGCTACAAGCTTGGACAAAGCCTGGCGCACAAGGCAGAGGTGTATGTAATATCTACAAATGGTATGGTGAACAACACGGTGAATCCCTATTTGGTGGTAGTGGATGCAAGCTCGCCGATAAAAGCCTTACCTTTGCTCTATCGCCGGGCAGCTTCTTACAAGCCGGATTTAGTGGTTTGTGTGGAGCCGCTCACGCTTCTGGTGGGAATGGCGCTGAGGCATAAGCTTGGCTGTAAACTGGTATTTGATTCTCATGAATTCTTTGCTGATGCCCACGCGGAGCGCTCATCCTGGCTGCTAAGGCCTATTGTGAAAACCTTTTATTTGAAATTGTTGCGAGCTTTAGCGCGGAGAGCGGATTCGGTTTGGGCAGTAAATCAGGAGATTCTGAATCAGCTTTTTCCCGGTAATCCCCGCAGCAAGAGAAATCTGGTTCTGCCAAATTATCCCGTTGCCAATGTGTGGGATTACAGATGCGATGTTCCCGGATCTCTAGCGCAGCTTTGTGAGATGCGTTTTGATCTCATTTACGCTGGTGGTCTTACGCAAAACCGGGGGATATTCAAGATCTTAAAATGTGCAACACTTCTGAAAAACGAATTTCCCCGCTTAAAGATCCTGATTCTGGGCAAATTTCACGATCCCGCTGTGGAACAAGAATTTAACGACAGCGTAAACACCTACAATCTGAACGCGGTAATCTATTATCAGGAATGGATTCCGGCAGAGAAGATCGGCTTGTTGCTAAAGCGTTCCCGCTTCGGCTTGTGGATATTCAATCCCCGGGTGAAGCGCATGAGCATGGCTATGCCGCTGAAGGTATTGGAATATGTGGCTGCCGGATTGCCGGTGATCAGCATCAAAACTCCTTTGATGAAGAGCCTGATCGAGCATCATGATCTGGGTTTGCTATGCTCCTATCGTGCCAGGGATATTGCTTCCGGCATTTCCCAAATGTTGAAAATGCCCGAAAGCGAATATCGCGCCATGAGCCAGCGTTGCACAGAGATTGCTGAGACCCGTTTCAATTGGGAAAGCATGGAGCCTCAACTTTTTGCCTTGATCGATTCTTTGAAATGAAAATACTCTATATCAGCTATTTTTTCCCTCCCTTGGGGGGGCCAGCTGCACTGCGCAATGTAAAAACGGTAAGCTATTTATGCGAGCTGGGTGCGCAGATCGACGTGCTGAGTGTGGAGGATATCGTTTATGCCTATAGTGATCCCTCATTAGTGGCACTTTCTAAGGATGCAAGCATTCACCGGGTAGCGTCATTCGATCCCATGGCACTTTTACGGAAAATAATGGGCAAGCGCGGTGATTTATCCCAAAAAGTTTATAAACGTAGCCCAGAGCGTTTGAAACTAATTATTCGCCGTCTTTCCTTGATCGATGATAAAATCGGCTGGTTGCCTCAGTTGCTGAAGGAGGGACGCAAGCTTCTGCGGCAAAAAGAATTTGATATCATCTATGTGTCTTGTGGACCCTTTTCCTCGGCTTTGGCAGCATATCGGCTGGCTGAAGAATTTGATAAAAACCTGGTAGTGGATTATCGGGATTACTGGACTCTGCTTTCGGATTACGATCTGATGGGATCTCGTTTCAAAAGAGCCTATTCGCATGCCTGGGAAAAGCGGATCATCAAACGCAGCGACCTTTTGGTATGCGCTACCAGGGGCATTCGGGATTCTCTTGCCCGAGCCTTTGATCCTACTTTGCAAGAACGCAGTTTTTTACTCTACAACGGGCATGACGAGCGGGATTTTGCGGATCTTCCTATCGCAAGTCCATCCAGCGATTTCTTTACCCTGAGTTATTTTGGCAATATTTATGCCCGGCGCAGTCTGAAACACTTGTATCAGGCAATATTGGAGCTGGAACAAGAGAGGCTGATCCCAGAGCAATTGCGCGTACTTCTGTATGGCAATTTCAATCGGGAAGTGTATGAAGAGATAGAACATAGTGGAGTTCAAAAACGCATAAAGATAATGCCTCAGATAAGTCATCGACAAGCTTTGATAGCGATGCAGGAAGCAGATGCCTTGATCCTGGTGATCAACAGCAGCAGCCCGCAAGGCACGCTTACCTCAAAAGTGTTTGAGTATCTCAGATGCGGCAGACCTATCCTGGCAATGGTTCCACGCTTGGGAGAGGCGGCGGCTTTGCTGAGTGAATGTGGAATCTCCACGATCTGCCCCATGGAATCTGTTTCGGCTATCAAGAACTGTCTTTCAGACCTTTTTGATGCTCGCTATACTCCACCGGTGGTTTCTCCACGGCTCGTGCAATATGAGCGGGGGAGACAGATAGAAGATCTGTTTCGGCGTCTGCAGGAGCTTATGCCTCCAGAAAGGTAAATACATTAGGCTAATGTAAGCAATTTGCTTCGCTGCCCAATGTTCCGGATGGGATATACAAACATCAGTTGCGGGGCTCAGCCAGCCTCAGGATGTCAATAGCGCGTTCAAACTGGGCTAAAGCGTCCAGTTCATCATCCAGTTCGATGATTATCTTCAGGCTGTTGGATGCTTCAAAGCGGAATGGCTCCGAGATCTTGCTGCTAAAGCGCAAAATTTCGGCTTTTGGGGGAGTATGACCGGAGTCATATTCAATGGTCATGATGCCGCGTTTTACCATGCAATTCTTCAGATTCAGGTTTTTTGCCAGATAGTCAACCTTGAAATAAAGTAGCAGCCAATGTGCGTTTTCGGGGATTTCTCCAAAGCGATCCCGCAATTCTTGAGCAAAATCCTCAATATCTTCCAAGCTTTGGATTTCTCCCAGGCGGCGGTATATGCGTAATCGCTCTTCATCGTTATC